>JBHHZX010000241.1:0-6467 GCA_046758265.1 Phycisphaerae bacterium | reverse complement strand
GGGCCGTCGAGAAGGTCCGCGGCACCGGCACTCCCAACGTGCTGGGTACGGAGCGCGGCACGTTCTTCGGCTACGAGCGGTTGGTCAACGATCTGACCGGCCTCCCGGTCATGCGCCAATTCGCGCCCGTCGTCTTCGATGTGACCCATTCGGTGCAGTACCCCGGCGGCAGCGGCAACGTTACCGGCGGGGCACGCCAGTTCATCCCGCTCTTGGCCCGGGCCGCCATTGCCGCCGGGGTCGACGCGCTGTTTCTAGAGGTTCACGACGATCCGCCCCAGGCGAAGAGCGACGCTGCCACCGTTTGGCCACTGGAAGAGCTGGAGCCGCTGCTGAGAACCTGCGCGCGGATTCGGGGAGCTCTCTGAGCGATTCTGTTGCGGGCGTGACGCGCTGACGTCATAGTTGAACGTGCGGGAGCGTGTTTGTGTCCGTCCGCGGGCAGGGCTATGTTCATGTAAAGATTTTGATGGAAGGGAATTACGCAGAAACCGGTAAATCCATCGGTTTTGCTTGACGAATCAGGACCATCCGAGTACAAATTCCATCCAGGTGTTTTGGGTTGGAGGGATGAGGCTGGCGGGCCTTCGAGCCCGCCATTTGATTGCGCGCTCACCAGCGCAGGAGGGTCGGGGAGCGCAAACCTGGTCTCGCTGCCGCAGCGTCTCCTTTGGCACTGGCTGTTTCGTCGGGCCCGACACGCTTTTTGTTCGGTGTTTGTAGGTTTTTAGTGCCGTGGGGGAAATGACTTAACGCGGTTCGGCGCGAACTGAGAAGAAAGTGTTTGACAAATCGTATATTTGTGGTACTCTTTCGTTTGTCAGGGTGTTCTTGGGCATAGGGACGCAAGTGGTGGCGAGCCGAAAGGCTCGTCGCCGCTTTTTGCGCGCTGCGCGAGGGTTGTCCGCTTCCCCATGAACTGCGCGAAAACGCTGGTAGCGGCGTGCATTGGATGCGCCGGCGATCATCCGGGTTGGCGGGCCGCCCAGTTGGCCGCCACGCTGATCGCCGCTGTCTCGATGCGCAGGATGGAGGATGCCAGTCGGACGAGTTCCCCGCCGCCTTCGCGCAACATCGCGATCTCCGCGGCCGTCAGGCCACCCTCCGGCCCGACAACGGCCGTCAAATGCTGGTCGGCAAGATCGTGCGCGTACAGCCGGTTGAAAAGCGGAGGCGCTTCGTCCACAGGATGAGCGACGAGTAGCCCGCCGTCGGGGCGGTCCGCCAGTGCTCGGGCCAGCGCAACTCCGCACGTGATCTCAGGGAGCCAGACCCCGTGCGATTGTTTGGCGGCTTCGAGCGCTGTGCGGCGGAGCTTTGCGGCGTGTGCTTCACCGGCGCGGACGACAGCGCGTTCGAACGCGGCGATGACGATGCGTGTCGTGCCGAGTTCGGTGAGTTTCTCGACCATCCAAGCCAGGCGTGAACCCTTGCAACCGGCGACGATCAGCGTCAGGGTTCGAGTGGGTGGGGGTTCACAGAGTACGCGTTCGACTGTGACCAGAGCGCGTCGCATTTTCGTCGCGGGTGCGCGCCGCGATTCTCGCCGGTTAACTGCGTCGTCGCCCAGTTGGAGAACGCCGTGGGCCAGCCGCCCGCGCCCGTCGAAGAGGATTAGCTCGTCGCCGGGGTGCAGCCGCAGGCTTTGCAGCGCGTGCTTGGACTCGCGCTGATCGAGCGTGACGATGCCCGGCGTGAGCTTGGCGCAGTAGAAGCGCGGCTTCGACATAGATGCGTAGTATACGCCCGATGCGCGGACCTGCGGCGCTGCCGGGCAGACCGCCGAGCGTGACGGGATTCTGGGTTTGGCCGATCTGTCATTCCGCTTCCGTCACGTGCGGTCGGGTTAAAGTCTGCGAGCAATCTAACCGCGTTGCCCGTCGCGGCCAGATTTCTCCGTCACTTCGTTCCTTCGGAATGACGGTTCACACGTTCGCCGCGGCGACTTTCTCCAGGATCGACGGCAGGGTCTCGAGCAGCCGGTCGATGTCTTGGGCGGTGTTGAAGCGGCTGAGTGAGAAGCGGATCTGCCCTTGTGCGATGTGGGGGTCGATGCCCATCGCCTGGACGACGTGCGAGGGTTCGAGCGAGCCGCTGGAGCAGGCCGAGCCGCTGGAGGCACAGATGCCGGCCTCGCTCAGCAGCAACAGTATCGGTTCCGCCCCCGCGCCTGCAAAACAGGCGCAAGTCGTGTTCGGCAGGCGCTCGGCGTTGGCGCCCATGATGTGAACGTTCTCGAAGCGTTGCGTTAGCCCGGCTTCGAGTCGCCGGCGCAGGTCGGTGACGCGTGTCATAGACTCCCGCTCGACGTCGGACAGGAGTTCGCAGGCGGCGCCGAACCCGATGATGCCGGCCGCATTTGACGTACCGCCCCGTCGGTCGTGCTCCTGCGGCCCGCCGACTAGCAACGGGCGAAAAGGCGTTCCGCGGCGGATGTAGAGCGCACCGACGCCTTTGGGGCCGTGGATCTTGTGGGCACTGAGGCTGAGCAGATCGACGCCAAGCTCGTCGACGTTGACCGGAATCTTTCCGACGGCGTTGATTGCATCGGTGTGGACGAGTGCGCCGCGCGACTTGACGATGGCGCTGACCTGCTCGAGCGGGAAGATCACACCCGTTTCGTTGTTGGCCAGCATGATCGAAACCAGCAGCGTGTCGTCGCGGATGGCATCGGCGAGCGCGTCGAGGTTGAGTCGCCCGTCCCGGTCGACGCCCACCCGCGTCACCTCCACGCCGTCCCGTTCGAGTAGCTCCACCGGTTCGAGAATGGCGTGGTGCTCGACGGTGGAGATGACGACGTGCCGTCTACTTGGTCGGGCGGCGAAGACGCCGCGCAGGGCGGTATTGTTCGCTTCGGTTCCGCCGCTGGTGAAGACGATCTCGCTCTCGCGTGCGCCGATCATCCGGGCGACCTGGCGGCGGGCGGCCTCGAGCTGGGCGCCCACCTGCGCGCCGAAATGGTGCAGGCTGGAAGGGTTTCCGTAACGCTCGGCCAGATAGGGCCAGATCGCCTCGAGCACGCGCGGGTCAATCCGCGTGGTGGCATTGTTGTCGAGGTAGGTGACGCGATCGCTCATTGGTTATCGGTATCGGGATCGAGGTCCCAGTCCTCGGCCAGTTCCTCCTTTAGGGTCGTGCTGCGCTCGACGTGCCCGTCACGAAAGGCGTAGTTCGCGCCGCCGTAGTGGCGTTCTTCGATGTAGGCCTCGCCTTCCAGGCCGGCGATGTGGAGATTGGGGATGTCGCTCCGGAGCAGGTCGTTCGGGTCGGTGACCTCGGGGTTCGCATCGGTGATCAGCGGCAGACGATGGTGGACCTGGTCGAGCGAGCCCTGCCTCCAGGAGAACTCGTAGACGCGATAGTGGCCGGTCGTGTCGCTCAGTTGGGCGTTCTCCTTGCAGACCCAGAACGGGGAGCGGTTGTCCAGGTTGCGCATGACCGGGAACTGTTCGTCGAAACTGTAATCGTCGTCGCCGTAGATCGATTGATATAAGGCCTCGGCCCAGCCGTGAAAAACCTCGTTGCCCGGGACCGAATCGTCCAGCCGCGCGTCGTACCGCATGGGCGGCAAGACGAAATCGTAGTCGTTGCCGTAGGCCACGATCGCCTTCATCATCTCGTTGAGCGTCGCCATGCAGACGGTGGATTTGGCCTGCTGACGTGCGCGGGAGAGCGAGGGTGTCAGGATGGAGATCAGCATGGAGATGATCGCAATGACGACCAGCAGCTCGATGAGCGTGAAGCTCAATCGAGGGCGGGAAGCCAGCCTCCGCGAAAGGTAAGTCCTGCTCATTCGACGCACTCCCTGCGTTAGCGCTAGCGTACTATGTTATTCTACGCGCGCCGTTTATCGACGGGCAAGCTGCGAAGGCGGTTGCTTGCGCGCAGCACGGGAGCGATAACCATGCGGGGCGAGAACGAGGATGTCCAGCGCTGGTCCAATGCCGAGCTGCGCTCGCGACTCGACTTCGGCGACACGCAACTGCTCGCCGAATGCCAGGTGCATCGCTATCGCGCGAGCGGTCCCGGGGGGCAGCACCGCAACAAGGTCTCGTCGGCGATCCGCCTGCATCACAAACCCAGCGGTCTGGTGACGCTCGCGACGGAAAGCCGCTTGCAGCGCGAAAACAAGACACGGGCGCTTAAGCGATTGCGCGAGGCGATCGCGCTGGTCGCCCGTGTTCCCTTGCCGCCGAAGGTTGTCTGGCCCGAGTCGATCAACGTAGTTGAAGGCCGGCTGCGCGTCAGCGAAAAGAACCCGGCGATCCATCATGTCATGGCGCTCGTGCTCGACGCGTTCGCCGAGAGCAGCGGGCGGCTCGCGGCGGCGGCCAGGCGTCTCGGCTTGACCTCATCGAGCCTCGCGCGTTTCCTGAAGGCCCATCCGAAGGCGTGGCGTGAGGTAGCCCGCATGCGCAGCGAAGCCGGCTTGCCGCCGCTAAGGGCGTGAGCCGATACGTCGTGAAACGCCCATTTTGTTGACGGACGGCGACGCGGCCAGTACGGTTTCGCCGTCATGAGGCATCTCGACGACCCCCGGTTTTGCAGCATGAAGTGTTCGAGCCAGCGGCGTTTTGGCCGACTGGTTGTGTTGCTGGCCGTCGTTGCCGTGGGCGGCGCTGGCGCGCTTGCTTTCGGGCAGGATGCGGTGGCTGACACGCAGCCGGCGGCTTCGCAAACGGCCGCCGCGGAGGCCGCGCCGCCATCGCCGGACGAGTTTTACGGCGCCTGGGTGCTGGTGCCGCCGCTGGTGACGATCGTGCTGGCGATTGCGCTTCGACAAGTGATTCCTGCACTGACGATTGGTGTGTTGATCGCCGCATACATGATGATGCCCTGCTTGACGCCGGCAGAGGCCTACGGCGGCGGCGTGGTCGGGGGGTTCAGGTTGGCAGTCGAGAAATACCTGCTCGGCGCGCTCGCCAGCATTAATCCGAAAACGGGGGAGATTAAGTACGATCACCTGAAGATCATCGTCTTCACGTTCCTGATCGGCGGGATGGTCGGCGTCGTGGCGGCGAACGGCGGCACGCGGGCGGCGGTGGAGCGCATCTCGCGCTGGGCGTCGACGCGGGCGCGCGCGCAGTTGGCGACCTGGTTCGCGGGATTGATCGTGTTCTTCGATGACTATGCTAATGCCATGATTGTCGGACCCGCAATGCGTCCGATGACCGACCGTCTGCGCATCAGCCGTGCCAAACTGGCCTATATCGTTGATTCCACCGCCGCCCCCGTTTCGTCGGTGGCGCTGATCGGAACCTGGGTCGGCGCCGAGATCGGCTACATCAAGGACGGGTTGGACAACGTTCGAGCCGCGGGCGCCGCACCGGCCTTCCTCGACAGCGTGACGCCCTATGGTGCGTTCCTCTGGAGCCTTCCGTACCGTTTCTACGCCATCCTGGCAGTGGTGATGGTGTTTCTGGTGGGGCTGCTGGGTCGCGATTTCGGTCCGATGAAGACAGCCGAGCGGGATGTTCCGCCACCGACCGATTTGAACGAAGCCGACCCGACCGGAGCAGACCGGCCCTCATCCGGGCGGCCATGGTATGCCGTCGTACCGGTGGGGGTGCTGGTGTTCTTTACCATGGCGTTGCTCGTGGTGACCGGCTGGCCGGCTGGTGGGCTGGCCACGCTGGAGATAGACGCGGACATGCCGCGGTGGCTCGGCCAGGCCGTGGAAGTCCTTCGCCACGCTGACGCGCAGAACTCGATCCTGTACGGCGCATTGGCGGCGCTGGTCGTGGCGATGGCGATTTCGCTGGGAACGCGCGCGCTCACGCTGGCCAAGAGCGTCGAGGCGGCCACCGACGTGATGGCGCGGATGTTCCCGACGGTGATCGTGCTGGTCCTGGCGTGGACGCTCTCTTCGGCGATGGGAGATCTGCGGCTGGGAGCGGTCGCCGTCCGGCTGTTGAGCGAACATGGCTTTGACGTGATTTGGCTGCCTTTGTTGATTTTTGTCAGCTCCTGCGTCGTGTCGTTCGCGACGGGGACGTCTTGGGGAACGATGGGGATACTCTGTCCGGCGACCGTGACGATCTCGGCGGGCTTGCTCGGGGAAATGCCGGTTGACGAGGCGTTGCCGGTCTTCTATGCCGCCGTCGGGGCGGTGCTGGCGGGGTCGGTGTTCGGCGACCACTGCTCGCCGATCAGCGACACGACCGTGCTCTCGTCGCTCGCGAGCGAGTGCTCGCTTGAGCAGCACGTCTGGACGCAGATTCCGTACGCCGTCACGGTCGCGCTGGTCTCTTCGCTCTGCGGCGATGTCCTGTGTCGCTACTGGGATCAGCCGTGGTGGGTCGGCCTGCTGGTGGGGACGATAGCACTGGTTTTGGTCGTGCTGGTGGCTGGACGCAGACCACCGCGCGCGGAGAACGTCGACAGCACATAGATTCACCTGTCCCGCCGTCCGCGATGGTATCCCTGCGAGCGTGAGCGGCCGGTGCCCCTCGGCTAGTCGCACTCCA
>JBHHZX010000240.1:0-6487 GCA_046758265.1 Phycisphaerae bacterium | reverse complement strand
GCTTGGAGCGCCGGCGAGAGCGTGTTAGGGACCACGTTAGGTCGTACCAGCCGGCCGTTGGAGCGTCCCTCCGAGCGCTGCCACGCGTAGAGGTTATTGAAGAACTCGGTGCAAGCCGACTGGGCCGCGATTATGGCCTGTTTCTGCTCATCTGAGCCAAGCGCGGCCAGATACCCTCTGCCGGTCCGTTCGTTGAACAACCCGCCCAGCAGGTATCGAACCTGGCTGTTCGAAACGCTCAGGCCAAAGTGGTCAGCGGCGACCTGTGCCAGCGTGTGCGCCTCATCGATGACCGCCAACTCGTAGTCCGGCAGGACGCTGGCCCCCTCACGTCGCAACGCCAGGTCCGAGACCAGCAGGGCATGATTGACCACCAGGAGGTCGGCCTGCTCCGCCCGGCGGCGGGCCCGCTGATAAAAACACGGCTCGTACGCGGGGCAGCGCCGCCCCAGACAATTGCCGTGCTCGCTGCGGACCTTCTCCCATACGTCCGGGGGTGGCGCTTGCGCCAGATCGCTGAGCGAGCCGTCCTGTGTTTCGTAGGCCCAGTTCTCGATAGCGTGCAGCGCCGCCAGTTGTGTGCCGTCGCTGAAAAGCGCCCGCTGGCGGCTGGAAGCCTGCTTGAGTCGGCGCAAGCCGAGGTAGTTGTTGCGGCCCTTGACCAGCTCGGCGGTGAACGGCAGGTCGAGCGCTGCACGCAGGAACGGGATGTCCTTGTGAATGAGCTGCTCCTGCAACGCAATGGTGTGCGTGCTGATGGCGATGCGGCGGGCCTTGTCGGAAACTACCTGCTCGATCGCCGGCAGCAAGTAGCCGAACGTTTTGCCCACCCCGGTTCCAGCCTCGACCGCCAGGTGCCGGCCGGCGGCGAAGGCCTCCGCGACGGCCACGGCCATTTGCTGCTGCTGAGGGCGGGTCTCAAAGCCGGGCAGACGTTGGGCAACAACACTGTCCGGCGCGAGCCACTCCGCAACCCGCATGCCGGCCACTCCTACTCAGCGCCAATCTGCGCCACAAAATCCCAGGCGAAGACGACCAGCGCACCAGAGGTGATCAGGATCACCAGCGTCCCGAAGGCGGTCACAAACGTTTGTCCGCTGATCCATCCGTCGCGCATCGTCGCCAGAATGTGCGGCCGGGCCAGCACCAGCATGCTGATGATCATCGCGGCGGAGGTAACGAAAACCGACATCGAATGTAGATACGAGTAAATCCACACGCGCCGGCTGACTTGGGCCGCCTGCCCGTCGAGACTCCGGATGAAATGCCCCCGGACGTAGTACACCGCCTGCGTCGTACCGTCGGGGCGCTCGACGATCCTGGCCTCCCCGTTGTGGGCGTCGCCCCCCAGCGCGGCGTACATGACGGTGTAAATGAGGAAGTTCAACGCCCCGATCGCGATGATGCCGATGCAGAGCTTGTTCCGCCGTCGGCGCGGCATCCGATCCACCGGACACGGCAGCGACATCGCGCGCGCCTTGACCGGCGTAGGTTCCAATTCCAGTGCTCTGTCGGTCGCCGGTTGCATCGAGCGGCTCTTCACCACCAAATTATAACTGAGGCCGGCGAGCAGCGAAATGCGGCGCGGCGATTACCAAGCTGCAATCCCGACGATACTCTGAGAGTCCGTTGAAAAAGGGCACTGGCTCCGACCTCTCCGCCGAAACCCTCGGCAAATAAAGCTGCCTGGGAGCCGCCTGTCCGCTTTTCCAAGGGACTCCTGGTGCTCCGTCAACCCTGATACGATGGACCATCGTTGATTGGGTGGCCCGCCTCTTTAGAGGTGGGGGACGCGAATGCTCGGCCGATTCGTGTCCCCCACGGCTGAAGCCATGGGCCACCCATCCATCAATTGACGGCTGACAGAGCACTAGGCTTTGACCACACGTTTCTTCGGGCGTTTCTTGTTCCCGGTCGCGTTGCGCGTGTCCACCACGAGCGGGGCGTGCTGGCAGACCATGTCGTAGTCCACGCTACTGTGGTCCGTCGCGATCAGCACGCAGTCGAACGTCCTGAGGCTCGCGGGCGTCAGCGGAATACTGCGCAGATGCGTGATGTTGTGCTCACGCATCGGCTTGCCCGACGGAATGAACGGGTCGTGATACGCGACCTTCGCCCCGCGCGCCTGGAGTAACTCGATCAGCGTCACCGACGGCGACTCGCGCAGGTCATCCACGTCCCTCTTGTAAGCCAGCCCGAGCACGAGCACCCGGGAATCCTTGAGCGGCTTGCCGTGCGCGCTGAGCGCTTCGGCGACACGGTTGACCACATGTTCGGGCATCGACGTGTTGATCTCGACAGCCAGCTCGATGAATCGTGTCGGCCGCCCGTACTGCCGGGCCTTCCACGAGAGATAGAGCGGGTCGATCGGAATACAGTGCCCGCCAAGCCCGGGGCCGGGGTAGAAGGCCTGGAACCCGAAGGGTTTGGTTTTGGCGGCCTCGATCACTTCCCAGACGTCGATGCCCATGCGGTCGAACAGGAGCTTGAGCTCGTTCACCAGCGCGATGTTGATGCAGCGGTAGACGTTCTCCACGATCTTGCAGGCTTCGGCGACCTCACAACTGGAGACCGGCACGACCTGCGTGACGACCTCCTTGTACAGGGCCACGGCCAGCTTGGAACTGTGCGGCCCGGCCCCACCGACGACCTTGGGGATGTTACGGGTCGTCATGTCGGTGCGGCCGGGGTCCTCGCGCTCCGGTGAGTACGCCAGGAAGTAATCGCGTTCGAGCTTGAGGCCGGTGGCGTCGAGCAACGGCTGCATGACTTCACGCGTCGTGCCCGGGTAGGTGGTCGATTCGAGCGTGATCAGCTGTCCCCTGCGCAGGTTCTTGGCGATGTGCTCGGTTGTGCCGACCACGAACGATACGTCGGGCTCGCGCATTCTGTCGAGCGGCGTCGGCACGCAGATCAGGATCACATCAGGCCTGCTCAACCGCTTCATGTCGGTCGTGGGAGTGAACCGCCGCTCCCGGGTAAGCTGCCGGAAGTGCCGGGCCGGCAGGTGCCGGATGTACGTCCGGCCGGCTTTGAGCAGCGCGACCTTGCGAGGATCCACGTCGAAACCCAGCACCTTGAAGCCGGCGGTGCAGAATTCGCGCACCAGCGGCAGCCCGACGTATCCCAAGCCAACAATCCCGACGAGGGCCGTCCGGTCGGCGATCTTCCGCCTCAGTTCCTCGACCAGCTTCATCGCAACCCTGCTCCCTGTACCGCGCCAAAGCAAGGAGCGCGAAGTTAGCGAACAGTCGCCTGATAAACAAGCCGCTCGGCGTCAATTCGCAAAACTCTCAGCAAGTTGCCCCATCCCCTGTCGCGCAGGAGATGGGGCACCAGCTCGGTCGAATCTAGTTTAACGACCGTCGATCGCGTATCTTGACTGCCGGCCGGTTCGCGGCATTACACCCCCGGCGCGCGTGTCAGGGCGTGCGTCGTTTCCTGCTAGGAACCGTAGTTTGCCAACAGGACCGCCAAATCGTTCAGGTCGATGTCGCCATCCAGGTCGAAGTCGGCCTGTGAATCGTACGCGGGCGTTTCGAACGCCGACCCGTAGCCGGACAGCAGGGCGGCCAGGTCGCTCAGGTCAACATCGCCATCGAAATCCACGTCGCCGTCGTGCCCGACGGCCACGACCGCCACGCCTCGCGATAGACCGTCGAGCGAGTCGCGGTTGGAGCGGAAGTTCACCGCCAGCACGTCGGCGTCGTCCGCCAGGCCGGCAGCCATGAACGCGTCGCTGTCCTCGCGGGCGATCGGGCCCAGCGCCAACTGGATCGGCGAGCCGTTGTTGTCGTAAACGAGCACGTCATTCTCACGCAGCACCTGGTGCAGCGTGTCGGCCGACGCGTCGTAGAAGTACGCCGCGTCGTCCCACCGCGTCGGACTGTTCGGATCGTTGGGGTCGATCGGCTCGCCGGTATCGTAGAGTCCGACGAACGCGACGTTGCCGGCCTCGTTGATCCCGACGCCGGAGATCGCGTTGATCCACTCAATGTTGGGCGGGTCCCCGATGTAGAAAGGCCCCACGAGTCCGTCCTCCGGTTTGCTATCCAGCGGCCCCGCGTCGGCGATGATGGTCGGCTCGGAGAAACCGGTAATGCGCTCGCCGGTGAAGAGCGGGTCGTACCGAAGCGCCTGGTAGGTCGGCGCGTCATTGGGATCCCCGGTTACTTCCCGCTCGGTGAGCGCAACGAGCTGGCCGCTGGAGTTCATGTCGAAGTGGGCGTTCTCGTACACGTTGCTGCCACCGCCGGTCGCCTTGTGATCGACGAAGCGAAAGCCGGCCGGCGCCATGACCGCCACGGCACCGGTGAAGCCGTCGTCGTCCTCGAACGCGTCGACGGCGAGCAAGGCGGGACGCGCCGAGCCACCTTGGGTCGATTCGTTGATGCCGAAAACGACGTAATACACGTCGTTCACCTTGGCGAAAACCGGCTGGGTCTGGCTGCCATAGGTGGTAATGGGCACGCCGTGGGCGATGGCAAAGGCCTCGCCGGCGGCCTGCGTATATGTATACGCGGGATCTTGCACGAACAGCGCGGGACCCTCCGGGTCGTAATCATAAATGTTGCAGCCGGTGGGGATCGTATTGCCGGACGGCCCAAAGCCCGTGACGCCAACATAGAAATTCGTGCCATGCTCGATAGCGGCGGGAGTTCCCAGGTAGGCGTCATCATCCGCGTTGTCGATGCCCGGGCCTTGCAGGACGCCCGTGCCCCCCGTGGGCTCGGGAATCGGCGTCTGCTGGCCGGGAACGCACCGCGTCCACTCCAGGTTATTCTGGGCCGCACCCGCGTAGTTGGCGCGCCAGACCAGACCGCCGTTACCGAGCAGTTGACCAACCGTGTTGCTGTAGCCGGAGCTCTCCCAGACAACGATATCGTTGCTGGTGTAGGTGCCGTTCGCGTCATACAGATCCGCGGTTCCGAAGCTGATCACGACGTACGGAATGGCGCTGAACGTGGTGGTCCCGCCAAGGATGCGGCCATCAACGATGCGGACGACGGAGTTGTTCATCAGTGCCGTCCCGTCGTCGATGAGTAATGGAACCCAGGTGCGGACGAGCTTGAGATCGCCGGAGCCATAAGCCACCACTGAGTCGCCGGCCTCGAACACCCGGCCCTGCCGCAGCGTCGTGTCGCAATCAACCCCGCAATCAGCGGCGTGTGCGGTTCCGCCGAGCGCGGCGAGCGAAGCGCCCACGGCCGCTCCCATCACGAATCGTTTCAGCATCGGCCTTCCTCCCAAAGAAACAAGAAGAACTCCTCGCATACTTGCTCGCGCGAGGTCGCCAGACGGTGGCAGCGAACCTGCCTTGCAGGTGGGGCGTGCCTCAGTCTCCCTCGCGTACTTCCTCAACCCCTTGCATACGATGACACTTCAGACGGTAACGACCGTCGCGTTGGTTTCGCCTTACGCGCGAGACGGCATGTGGCGCCCAGCGCGAGTTTCTCAACCTGGCCGCGCACACTAAACAGGCGGTACGCGTCGATAGCACCACCCTGACAACGCGCGCCGAAACGGCCGTTTCCCAAAACGCTACAGCTTTTCTCCTCGTGATCTAGCATAGCAGATCAGTCGCCGGAGACAAGATGAAACAAGGCGATTACGTGGCGCCCGGTGGCGGGCGGCGACTTCCAGATGCCGCGCAGAAAAGACCGCCCCGGTCCGCGCCAAACCCTCCCTGGTGCGGACCAAGCCGGCATCAAACGACGCACAACTGGTCAAACGCCGGCCCCTTCCGCACGTGGATGCCAGCGGCGACCCTACCAGCCTTCGTGTTCCTCGCCCAGCAATTGCCTGAGGCGCCGCTCAATGATCGGCCCGCGCGCGTCCTCGCGGCGCTCCAGATCGTGGCGAATGCGCTCGACCATCTCTCGCAGGCGATCGAGCTCCATCTCAACGCGGCGAAGCTCGATCCGCCGCAACTCGGTCCGCACGTTGAAGTGCTCTTCGACCGTTTGCGCGATCAGGTGCCGCACTTCGTCGCGTTCAGGTTCCAGTTCGGGGTCACGGCGCTCGCGGAGCTCCCGGAAGCGCTGCGCCAGCTCGTGCGAGCGACGTTCCAGCTCTTCGTTGCGGCGATGGAGTTCGCCTGCCTCCCGCTCGAGCGCACGGTTCTGCCCATGCATCTCCCGCTCGCGCTCACCCGACTTCGGACCAGCGAGCCGCGCCAGCGGCCGCGGACCCCGCGGAGGGCCGCCGCGCCCGAAGAAACGGGGTTCGCCACGCTCCAATGCCTCCTCCAGACGCATGGCCAGCGCGTCAACCAGCACGCGGCGGAATTCTTCGGGCGAGCGCTCCCGCAGTCGTTTCAGCCGCTCAGCCAAATCTGGACGCCGTTCCGCGATCAGCGGCAGCAAGCGTTCCATCAATCCGAACCGGTGCGCACGCTGCCGCCTAATCGGGTCTAACCCGGGTCCAAACCGCCCGCGCTGCTCGGGCGCCCCCGGCGGGGGCGCGGGCGGCTGTCGCTGCTCGCGGG
>JBHHZX010000239.1:0-6524 GCA_046758265.1 Phycisphaerae bacterium | reverse complement strand
TTGGACGACAATCTGTTCGGATCCAATCACCTGCCGGCGTGGAAAGCAGGCATGCCACCCACCCGCCAACGACGGGCGGACGCTCGGCCAAAGCTTCTACTTCAAGTCGGATCCGTTCCGGAGGGTTTACGAGATCGGCCGGGTGCCATGCTCTCGCGTAGCGTGGGGATGTCGTGAAGAAAAACACCGCAGGGTCACCGCAGCTCACGCGCTTTCAGTCACATACTTCGCCTCGGCCGGCTCCCTCTGCCGGGCTGGGCCGACGACTATCGGGACACCGGCGGGCGGCACGATCATCCACTCGACCGAGTCGTCGCGCAACAGACAGCTCGCCAGTTCGCTGCCTGTCACCACCAGACTGAACCGTTCCCGCAGGAGCATTTCGCGCACGGCGTACCGCGGGTGCTTGTTCGAGAAGCGCACGCTCGCGGTACCGCCGTGAACCCGGTGCGCCTCTGCCATCAGTTCAGCGAACGAGCGCAGCGTGGGGCGGGCCGGAAAACGTCCGCGAATTCCGACCACGAGCAGCACGACCTCGAGATCTTCGGCGTCGTGCATCTTCGTGGCAGCGTAATGCGCCGAGTATCCTGAGACGGAGAAATCGACGAGCAACAGCATACGTTTCCGGGGCATTGCCGCCCTCCTTTCTGGTTGCCCGCCGCTATCTTGTGGAACGCGCCAGCCGAACGTTTTCTTCCCGCCGAGAGGCTCATCGGGCGGCATGCTCGCTACCGCCGTGTGCCGCCGACAGATAACGTCGCGAGCCCCGCGAGGCGGGCCGTCCAAATCGCTACTCACGATTCTCCGGCGCCGGCAGTCCGAGCCCGAGGCGCGAGCGAGGCGCACCGGTGTTTCTTTCCTCGCTCGCGTTTCGGGCTCCGTTTCGCGCCCCGTGGTCTTGAATAACGATTCAGCTTTTGGGCCGGTCCGTCGGCTCCTGGAGGGAATCGGAAATCGCGGGGAATATTGCGGCGCGCTCGAGCATTCAACCACATGAGGGACAACGTGTCGCGTACCAGTCCCAGAGCGAGCCGGCGGCGCGCTGTTGGACGTATCGCGGGCCGAAAAAGGCTGCAGGTGATGCATACGCTGCTGGTGCTCGACCACGACAGGCGAACCCGCCGCGCGCTCCGGGCACTTCTTTCATCCCGCTACCGGGTCTTTGCGGCTCCAAACGTTTTTGCGGCGTGTCGATTCCTCGGAGGATTCGACGCCGATCTGGTGCTCGTGAACGCCGCTTCCCGGGAAGACGTCGCGCTCGCCGTCTTGAAGTGGCTGCAACTGCACGATCTTCAGATCCCCACGATCGTCCTGGTGGACGTGAGCGTGTGGCGAAGTGCGCATCTGTTTCGGCGCTGGGGCGCCGAGGCAGTCCTGGACTGGCCAACGCCCTTTGGAACGCTGCTGGCCCAGGTCGCCGCGCACCTTACAAGCGCAGACCCTGGCAGCGCACCTGCGGCGATGCCGCGCAGGCCGCCGCCGGTGGTGACGAGCGTCGAGAGTCCCGAGCCGTCAGCGTTGGCGCGTCGGATCCGGCCATCTGAAAAGGTTGGATTGAAGAGTCCGCAAAGTAGAGGATTCCCTCGGCCTTAACCGGCACCGTCCCTGGGAATGCTACCGCCGCCAGCGCTGCGGTGGTTGACAAAGCCGTCAATGCGGGCCGCTTTTGCCACCGGCTCGCGCCGTTCCAGGGGTTTCCCTCCTCCTGCCGGGGACCTGTTCGGTCGCGCCATGACCTGTGTCGACGCGACGCAACGGTAATCCAGGAACACGATCGTCAGCGTGTCAAGACGTTCTTGCGCCAGACTGTGTCGGCTGGGTCCGCGACGCGCCGTCCCGCGCATCGTGAAGCCTGAAAAGCGCCGTGCCGGGGCCGCATGCTAGCCGGTCCCACACTCGGGGTGGCGGTCACCCACCCTGATACGCTAAATTCGTGTGTCCCGCTGCGACAAGCGACGGGCCACAATCAGAACGGAGAGGATGCCAATGGGCCCTGAGCAGAGCATGGTGAAAGAGTTCCATGAAAAGTACGGAGCCCCGGTCCGCGAGACGCCGGCGTTGATAAGCGTCAAAGACCGTCTGCGGCGAGCCCGGCTGATCAGCAGCGAGGCGGCCGAATTCCTCGAAGCCGCCGACAAAGGCCATCTTATCGAAATGGTCGATGCGCTGGCCGACCTCCTGGTGGTAGTCTACGGGGCGGCGATCGAGATGGGCGTGGATTTGGAACCCGTGTTCGCCGAGGTCCACCGAAGCAATATGTCCAAGGACGGCGGCAAGGATGCCGGCGGCAAAATCCTAAAGGGGCCTGGTTTTACGCGGCCGAACATCCTCGAGGAACTTGTCAAGCAGGGTCATCAACCATAACAGGTCGGGTTCCCAGTCCCGATATTTCACTTGTCGAGCTTCTGCCAGCCGAACGTGAGCGCCGACGCGCCGCCCTCCTGACAGTAGTGAATCACGAACTCGTGCCCGCCTTGGGCGATCTCGATTTCGGTCCGGTCCGGCGTCGGGCCGTGATGGGTCCACCGGGAGATCACCTCCTTGCCATCGAGGAACACGCGGATGCCGTCGTCGGAAAGCGTGGAGAGCCGGTAGCGACCCCCGGGGAGCTTTATCTTCGTTTTTGCGAGAATTGCGAAGTGGCTGTGCGGCACGCCGTCCGGAAAGCCACCGCTCCAGAGCTTCTTGCTCACCTCGCGGGTCGTTTGCCGGTAGATGGGCTCGGAGCCGAAAAGTCGCGCCCACGCCACGTCGTCATCGTAGGCCAGCTTCGTCGGCCGGTCCCAGCGATACCAGCGGACATCCCATTCGGCAGTCAGGAATCGGCCTGCGAGCTGCTGCGTCCGAGGGCTGCCTTTCAGACTGATCTCGATCGAGTAGGCTTTCCACTCCCCCAGCCCGGCAGCCGGCTTGGCGGTGGCCAGGTAGAGTTTCGATTCGCGGTCGGGCGTGACGGTGATCCAGTCAGGCGTTGAGAAGTTCAAGTCGCCGGACACTAGCGGGAACAACTCGAGCGTGGCCGCATCCTTGTGACGCCAGGCGGCCAACTGGCCCCGATAATCGCGTGTGCTGAAGTCGTCGACCTGGAGCCAGTCGATCCCCTGCGGTCCGTGGCGATCGCGCAGCATGACGAAGCTTGTGGGTCTGGCTGCCAGGATCTCCTGGAGTCGCGTGTATCGCTCCGAGGCCTTGAACGCCGCCAGCGCCCGGGTGGGAGGCCGTTCGAGATAGTCGAACTCGGGCTCGGGCGCGTTTTCGATCGTATTTCCACCGACGGAAACCTCGGTGGAGTTGTTCAGGCGGAAGGACCGTCCGCAGTTTCGAATCAGGTTGTCGCGGATCTCGATATCGCGCGAGGGGTGGAGCTTGTCCACCCAGCCGCCGCGTGACCAGAGAGCAATAGCGGAGCCGCGGATGTCAGCGAAAGTGTTGCCCTCAACGCGCGTGCCGGCGCCCTGCTCGATGGCGATGCCTTCGTAATTGTGACGCAGAACCTCGTTCTCCAGCAGCAGCGAGTCGTTCGAGTAGCCCAGCCAGAAACCATAGTTCGAGTCGTTGGCGAAATTTCGGTAATAGATATTGCCGACGGAGAAGGTGCCCTCAAAGGCATTGGCGGTAGACCAGGAGCCGTCGTTGTAGGAGATGATGTTGCGGTCGCAACTGCCCTGGATGTTGGTTGTCTGGTTCTTGTGGTCGAAGCCGCCGTTGACCCGGTCGGTCAGGAAGAAGCCGTCGCCGCTGTGCGTCATCGAGTTGCCGACGAGGTAGTTATCGTGGGAATCGTTGACGACAACCAGCGCGGCCGAGTCGCCGCCCCAACCGCCGCCCCACGGCCGGTTGACGAAGTCGATCATATTCCAGGCCACGACGTTGCGGCTGGCGCCCCACAGACCGATGCCGAAGCCGGAATTGAAGGAGAAATCGCACTGCGTGACCGTGCAGTCGGACGAGTCCACCAGCAGCAGCCCGTTCTGCGCACCGCTGCCGCGACATTCGCGGACGACGCTCCGGCCGCTGTCTTCCATCCAGATCCCGGCCCCGTAGCTGCGCCATGCTTGGACCGAGCGCAGGTGCAGCCAGATCGGGACGGGTTGTCCGCCAGCGCCGATCCGCTGCGCCCGACTGTAACTGACATCGCACCCGTCCAGCTTCAGACCCGGCGCGTTGGCCGCTCGGATGTTGAAGAAATAGCCGTGAACGTTTGCATTGCGGATAGTCACGTTGCGCGTGCCGTTGATGGCGATGCCGATGCCCTCCGCCTTGCTGAGATCCGCCCCGTCCAACTCCATCGCGGCCAGCGTCGCCCCTTGGAAATCCACGACGACGTTGTCAGCCTTGACTTGGAGAACACCATTGCCGTCTTTGTCCTTGATTCGGTATCGGCCCGGTTTAATCCGAACCGACTGGCTGACCACGATATTGTCACGGTCAATCACCAGTTCTTGCTGCGCGGCGGACACAGCCGGCCACAGCGCCACAGCGGCAGCCAACGCTGACCGGACTGGCGTGACAAACCTTCGTTGACGGTTGATCATCTTTGCGTCTCCTTACGAATGGGTGTGCTGGCCGGCGGCTATTGTAGCGGTTTTCACGTGGGAGTAGCTCCCCCTGTTCCGCGATGGGTGTGCTGAGCGAAGATCGGCTTCAGCCGGTCGGTCGCGGCCACCGCCTTCAGGCGGAGGTCGGCAGCTCAGCACACCATCGCTGTTCCAGCCGGCTTCAGCCGGGCTTTCAAGCCGTCGCGCGATAAAGCCCGGCTGGACGCCGGCGGAGAAGACAGAGCGGACACTGCAGGAGCGCCCCACCAACTAAAGTTGGCGGCAAGAACTGGTCGGCTGAAGCCGACGCCCCCGAACGAACCAAAGTTCACCGAGCCGGTTGAGCCCAACTGCGGCGGGCCCTACGTTACGCGACGGGGCAGGTGCTTCGGACCTGGAAAGCTCACCCGTGGGTTGGGAGTCCGCTGGAAAAGGGGACAGGCGCCTCCCAGTCCCCTTTTTCAACGGACAGCTGGGCATCGGTGATTTCATGCCAACGAGGAACGTGACCGGCAGCGACGGCGGCATCTGGGAGCAGCGCTGGCATCCGCTGCGCGAAGAATGGGTTATCATCGCCGCCCATCGCCAGGACCGCCCGTGGACCGGTGAGATGGTCAAGACGGCTGCCCCGGCAGGCCCCAGCTACGTTGACGACTGCTATCTGTGCCCCGGAAATGTGCGGGCGAGCGGCGAGCGCAACCCGCAGTACGCAAGCACGTTCGTCTTCGACAACGATCTTCCTTGCGTCGCGGCCGGCGCTCCCGATGACGTCGCGTCCCCGCCGCCGCCGTATCTCACTCGGCCGGCGAAAGGTGTGGCCCGCGTCATCTGCTACAGCCCGCGACACGACTTGACGCTGGCCGAGATGCTCGTCGAGAGCATCGCCGAGATCGGGCAGATCTGGCAGCGCGAGACGCGCGACTTGGGAAATCGTTCTGAAGTACGCGCCGTGCTTTGCTTCGAGAACAAGGGCGAGATCGTCGGGGTCTCAAACCCGCACCCCCACGGTCAGATTTACGCGACGAGCTTCGTCTTCAAAACGATTGAGACGGAACTGGCTGCCTCACAGCGTTACCTCAACCACTCTGGACGCATGCTCTTCGCGGACATCATCGCGGCCGAGCAAGCGGATGGGCGGCGGATTTTGTATGAAGATGAGTATACGGTCGCGTTCGTGCCGTACTTCGCGCGCTATGCGTATGAGGTCTACGTGGCGCCAAAGCGGGGCGTACCCCACATTCATGTGCTGACCGATGCCGAAGCCGTGTCACTCGCCCGCGCACTGAAAGACGTCACCGTACGCTTCGACAACCTCTGGCAAATGTCGTTTCCGTATGTCATGCCGCTGCACCAGGCGCCGACCGACGGCGGAGATTACCGCGCGTTCCATTTTTTTATCGCCTTTCACCCTCCGCTGCGGCAACCCCATTTGTTGAAGTACCTCGCGGGCCCCGAGATCGGCGGCGGCACCTTCCTGAGCGACACCGCGCCGGAAGAAAAGGCCACCGAGCTGCGGGCAGTCTCGACCATCCATTATCGCACGACGAGTGATTCTTGATGATCCGCGACGCGCACAATCTTCTGGAACGCATTCGCAATATCCATGCGGTCATCCGTGACCACGTTTTCGCGGTTTGTGAACGCTCGTCGTTTGAAGACGTGTCCAGAGTGGTCGCGACGGGCGGTGGTGATACGCTCTTCGAAATCGACCGCGTCTCCGAGGAAGTGCTATACGAGCAGTTCGCGGACGTGGCGCACGAGTGGTCTTGCGTATTGATCGCGGAAGGGTTGGGCAGCGACGGCCAGATGGTTCTACCGCCCGGTACAGAACCTGACCAGGCCGAGCTGCGGATCCTGGTCGACCCGATCGACGGCACGCGCGGCCTGATGTATCAGAAGCGACCGGCATGGATTCTGACGGGCGTCGCGCCCAATCGCGGCCCGGCGACGTGCCTGGCGGACATCGAACTGGCGATCCAGACGGAG
>JBHHZX010000238.1:0-6543 GCA_046758265.1 Phycisphaerae bacterium | reverse complement strand
CAACAGCCCGGTGTCCACACTGACCGACCTGGAATACGAGCGGTCGTTCCTACCGGGGGCGGACGGCGGCCTGAGCCGGGCGGAGGCCGGCCTCGAGCCGCCGGTCGCCACGTTCACGCTGACGGACAAGGAGGGCAAGGAGTACAGGTTCGCGATCGGCAAACAGGCGGCTCTGAGCAATGACACGTACGTGCGTGTCGCGGGAAAAGACGAGATCTTCGTCGTCGGACGCGACATGTCGCGCGACGTCAAGCGCGAGGTCAACGAGTACCGCGCCAAGAACATAATGAAGTTTACCGCCGGCGACGCTCGCCACGTCCGCATCAATTACGACGACAAGACGTACGATTTCACGCGGGGACCGGGCAATGAGTGGGTAATCAACGAACCGGTCAAAACCTACGGCCGGGCGGACAAGGTCAAGGCGTTGGCCAGCGCGCTCCGCGCCGTGCGGGTCAAGGAATTCGTTGACGACGCGCCGGAGACGCTGGGCGCGTACGGCCTCGACTCGCCCTTCCTCACGATCAACGTCACCACCGAGAAGAAAGAGTTGATCGTGGAAGAGCCAGAGGAATCAGAGGACACCAAGGACCCGACGACGCAGCCGATCGAGCCGCGCTTCGAGGTTGTGACAAAGACCCATGCGCTCACTGTCGGCGATTTTGCGGACCTCAAATCCGAGACCCGTTACATCAAGCTACCGGACCAGCCCTGGGTCGCCAGCGCCACGACCCAGCAACTGGACAAGCTGATCCCCAAACTGCCAGACATACGCGACCCCAGCGTGACCCGCGTCAAAGCCGACGCTGTCACACGCGTGGAAATCACGCTGGACGGCACCAGCACCGCGCTCGAGAAGAGGGGGGGCAAATGGCAGGGCACGGGCGACCTCGCCGAACTTGACGCTCAGGCGGTCAGCAAGCTGCTGACGGCGTTCGAGGACGTTCGCGCGATTGACTACATCGACGACCCCCAAGAGCTCGCCAGGTACGGCCTCGACCAGCCCCGCGCGAGCCTGGTCGTGACCACCACCGGCGCCGTCGAGCCGGTCTCGTTGCGCATCGGCGCCGACACGGCCAGCGGCCGCAACACCTATGTCCAAGTCGCCGGGCAATCCTCCGTGATGGTCATCAGCGCGGACAGAGCCGCGGAGCTGGCCGTCAAGCCGATCTCGCTGCGCTCCCGGGTGATTACCTCCGGCAAGCCGGAGCAGGTCAAACGCGTCAGCGTGGAGCGCGGCGACAAGCGCTACGCCTTCGAGCGGAAGGAAGACGGAAAACGCTGGCACATGCTCGAGCCGGAAGACGCCCCGCCCGATCCGGCCGCGGTGCGCGAGGTGGTCAATGATGTATCCCGGCTGCGCGCCCGCCAAGTGGTTGCCAAGGGTGATGACGAATCGTACGGGTTGACCACGCCAACCGTCACGATTCGCTTCGTGATGGAGGAGCCCGTTGAAGGGCCGCCGCCTGCCGCCGACACCCAACCGACAACCCAGGCCACGCAGCCCGCCGTCGAGCTGGTCGAGCACACACTGCTGGTCGGGCGCAAGAAAGGCAAGACGTATGCGCGCATCGACGACGTCCCCTACGTCTTCGAGCTGGATGAGTCGCACTGGTCCGTGATGACGCAGGAGCTCATCCGCCGCGGCTTGTTCGACATCGAGGGGGAAGACGTGGCGTATCTGAAGATTGAAGCGCCCGGCGGCACGGTCGAATTTCAGCGGGAGAACAACCAGTGGACCTACCCGCCCGACAAGTACCTGAAGCTGTCGCAAAAGAAGGTCGGCGATTTCGTGAAGGAATTGGCCGAACTCCGCGTCAAGGCCTACATCGCATACCGTGAGGGCGACCTGACGGAGTACGGCCTGGAAAATGCCCCGGTAACCGTCACGCTGCGTCTCAAGGACGAATCGACCATCACGCTCAAGGTCGACCAGGTCCGCAGGGGCGAACTGCCACGCAAGGCCGCCTGGGTCGAAAAGCAGCGCATCTTTCTTCTTCGGCAGGCCGAAGCCGAGAAGCTGATGCGCGGGCTGGACTATTACGTCAGACCGGAGGCCGCGGACGACGCCTCACCGTAGACCCCGTAACTCGGCAAGCAGTGCCATCCTGGCTTCGGACCCGCACCGTGGGTACTCGCGCACGTCCGTGGCGTGCGAAGCGCCAGTCGGAGCCTTGCGCAGTCGGGCTGAAAGCCGGGCACGTATGGTGGATCAGCCGTGTTGCCCGGCGAGCCCGAACCGGCGTTGAACGCCGCAAACGACACGCTGGCACCTGCAGCGGTCCGCAGACGGCTATGTTCCTTCGCCATAGTGGGCGAGCAACAGGGCCAGGTCGGCCAAATCCACGCGACCATCGTGGTTGATGTCGCCGTCCTCGTAGCTCGCGCCGTCGACCATACCGTAGTGCGCGAGCAGTTGGGCCAGGTCGGTCAAGTCCACGCGACCGTCATGGTTGATGTCGCCGGGGATGCCCGTCTCGATCGTCAATTTCGGAAAAACGCCGCCTTCCCCGATCCAGAGACCACCGAAGCTCTCAGCCCGGACCGTCAACCCGACAAACGGCTCCTGGGCGTTGACAAGATCGGTAACAAACGACGTCACGTCGAAGCTCAGCACTTGCCCGATCTGCGGGTCCGGCGTAGCGACCGAATCCAGAACGTTGCCGTCCCCGGCTTGGAAATCGGACAGCTCAGCGGTCCCGTTCCCCACGTATCCATCGACCGCCAAGCTGTCTGGAGTGTCCCCATCCACACCGAGCCCGTAAACATCGATCTCCGTGATCCTTACCTCGAGCGTGGCACTGTAGATGAATTCCCCGGGGGGAACGCTAAATGGTGAGATATCGAACTCGGCTGTCGACCGGCATTCCCCCTCCGTCCCCAACAGAGCGTCGTTGAAGGTGGAATACGGCCCGTTGTCACCGATGCCGTCGAAGGGGTCCGCGTCGATGACCTCGAAGTCCACGGGCGGATTCTCGATCGTGAATGCCGAGTCCGCCGGCGCCGGCGCGGTCCCAAAGAACGATGCGAGGAACAGGCATCCGATCGTGTATCTCATGACGTACTTCATTGTGCTCCTCCTGATGGATTAGAGGTGCTCGTCCTGCGTTGCGTGTGCGGTTCGAGACTTCCCGGATAGCCTCCCGTTCGGCAACCTGGGCAGGCCCTGACATCTTATGATACCCCGGCCCAGCGAATAACACGAGACCTCGTGCAAGCTTCTTTATCGAACACGACCGGTGTCGCCTCGCCGCGAATAGAACGTACTGGGCGGGCCTTGCGCGGCAGGTGCCGTGTTGCCGAACAAGGCAGGCATCGAGTTTGTGGGTGGGGCGGACGGGACGCCCGCCCCACGCTCATGATGCTGGCGTTACCCGTGATCGCGACGCTTATCCGCCGGACAGGGGCGTACGTCACATCA
This sequence comes from Phycisphaerae bacterium, assembly GCA_046758265.1. GTDB lineage: Bacteria > Planctomycetota > Phycisphaerae > UBA1845 > Fen-1342 > JALSRY01. The sequence continues at coordinate 3,122 of JBHHZX010000238.1, read as the reverse complement.
GCGGGTAGAGGCGCCAGCTCCCGGTCACCGGTCCCGCCCCTTCAAATCGGTTCCGCTTTGCCCTAACATGCTGGTTCGTATTCTTGTGTTCCAGCAACCCATCGAGTCCAACGAAGGCCTGGCGAAATGATGAGTTTCGATCTGCCGGAGGAGATCGCCGCGCTACGCGACGTCGTTCGAGATTTCGCCGCCAACGAGATCCGCCCCTACGCCCGCCGGTGGGACCGCGAGCAGTCCATGGCCGACGAACTGGTCGCCAAGGCCGGCGAGCTCGGCCTGCTGGGGATCATGGTCCCGACCGAATACAACGGCGCCGGCCTGAGCTACCTGGCAAACTCGGTCATCGTCGAGGAAATCGCCCGACAGGACGGCGGCGTCGCGCTGTTCATCGCCGCCCACAACGGCCTGTGCATCTCGCATCTGCTCATCGCCGCCAATGACGAACAGAAGGGCAAATACCTTCCCAAGCTCGCAACCGGCGAATACATCGGCGCCTGGGCGCTCACGGAGCCGGGCTGCGGCTCGGATGCCGCCGCGCTGAAAACCCGCGCGAGCAAAGATGGTGATGGCTGGCGCCTCACCGGCCACAAGATGTTCATCACCAACGGCGCCCGCGCCCAGGTGTTCGTGGTGATGGCCGTCACGGATCCGGAAGAGGGCCCGCACGGGATCTCCGCCTTCATCGTCGAGCGTGGGGTGGAAGGGTTCACGATCGGCCCCAAGGAAGACAAGCTAGGCATACGGTCCAGCGACACCGTGCCGCTCGACTTTGAGGACTGCTACGTCGGGCCGGACGCCCTCGTCGGCGAACGGGGCCAGGCGTACAAGGTCTCCCTGGCCGTCCTCGACCGCGGCCGCGTCGGCGTGGGCGCGATGGCGGTCGGGCTGGCGCGCGGTTCGCTGGAAGAGGCCATCGCCTACGCCAATGAGCGCGAGGCCTTCGGCAAGCCGATCGCCAAGCACCAGGCGATCTCCTTCATGCTGGCGGACATGGCGACCGAAATCGACGCGGCCCGCTTGCTGGTACGTGATGCGGCCCTGTCCCTGGATGACGGGAAGTCCGACCCGCTCAAGGTATCGGTGGCGAAGTTGTTCGCCAGCGAGATCGCGACCAAGGCGGCCTTGAACGCGATTCAGATTCACGGCGGCTACGGCTATACGAAGGACCTGCCGGTCGAACGTTACATGCGCGACGCCAAGCTGTGTGAGATCGGCGAGGGCAGCAGCCAGATCCAGCGCATCATCATCGCGCGCGAACTGCTGAAGGACTGACCGGCGGCGGTCAAGAAGAGGAAGCGAGAGGTGGACTTCGATCTTGATGACGACCAACGTCAATTGATGGAGGAACTCCGCCGGTTTTGCGACGGGGAGATCGCTCCCAAGGCCGAGCAGCGTGACAGGGAAGGTTGCTTCGAGGACGGGCTAATCGAACAGCTGGGCGAGATGGGGCTCTTTGGAGTGTACGTTCCGACCGAGTATGGGGGAACCGGGCTCGACCTGGTTACGTACGTGATGGCGGTTGAGGAGCTGTCACGGGCGTGCGGGGCGACCGGGATCCTCATGTCGGCACACCACTCGCTGGCCGTCGACCCGATCCTCAACTACGGCACCGAAGAGCAAAAGCAAAGATACCTTCCGAAGCTCAGCAGCGGCGAGTGGATCGGTTGCTTCTCCCTCACGGAGCCCGGCAGCGGCAGCGACGCCGGCGCGGCCCGCTGCATGGCGGTCGAGAAGGATGACGGTTGGCATATCACGGGAACGAAAAACTTCGTGACCAACGGCGGTGAGGCCCATGTGGTCATTTTGTTTGCCGTCACGGATCCGGATGATCCGCGTTGCCGCCTGTCTGCCTTCATCGCCGAGAAGGGCACGCCGGGATTTGAGGTCGGTAAGTTCGAGAAAAAACTGGGCATCCGGGCCAGCAGCACCGCCGAGTTGATCTTCGAAGACTGTGTGCTTCCGAAGGAGAACCTGCTCGGGGAGCAGGGTCACGGTTTGCGGGTTGCGTTGTCAACGCTTGATGGCGGGCGGCTGGGTGTTGCCGCCCAGGCGATCGGCATCTCCCAGGCGGCGCTCGAGGCAAGCGTTGACTACAGCAAGACGCGCCGACAGTTCGACCGGCCGATCTGCGAATTCCAGGCGATTCAATGGAAGCTGGCGGACATGGCGACCGGCATTCACGCTGCACGCCTGCTGACCCGCCGGGGCGCGTGGCTCAAGCAGAACAGCCAGCCGTATGAGGCCGAGGCCGCCATGGCCAAGGTCTTCGCCAGCGAAGTCTCCAGCCGCGTCACAAACGCCGCGGTTCAGGTATTTGGCGGTTACGGCTATTGCTCCGATTACCCGGTGGAGCGCTACCTGCGCGACGCCAAGATTACGGAGCTATATGAGGGGACCAGCGAAATCCAGCGGCTCGTCATCGCGCGGAAGCTGCTGACCGAGCCACAGTGGGTCAGACGAGGATAGCCAGATGCCAGAAAGACAATCGTATCTCGTAGCGGGCAAACGCAGTCCCAGCGGGCGCTTTTTGGGCACCATCTCCAACCTGACCGCCATGCAGATCGGCACCCAGGTTGCCAAGGGGCTGCTGAACGAGACCAAAGTCGAGCCGAACGCGTTTGACGAGGTCTTCGTCGGGCAGGTGCTGCAGGCCGGCTGCGGCCAGAATCCCGCCCGGCAGGTCGCGCTCGGTGCCGGCATCGACGACCAGACCTCCTGCTGCACCGTCAACAAGGTCTGCGGGAGCGGGCTGCAGGCCGTCATGTTCGCCGACCAGGTCATACGGTGCGGCGACGGCGACCTGATCCTTGCCGGCGGCATGGAATCCATGAGCCAGGCCCCATTCCTTTCGCGGACCATGCGTGCTGGAAGCAAGTTCGGGCACGGCGAGTTGGTCGACGAGATGGTCTACGACGGGCTCACCAACGTTTACTCGAACCAGTTGATGGGCGAGCTCGCCGAATACACCGCGGAAAAGGCCGGGATCACGCGGGGGGCGCAGGATGAGTGGGCGGTTAAGAGCCAGCAACGTACCGCCAAGGCCGACAAGGAAGGCCTCTTCAAAGAAGAGATCGTGCCGATCGAGTTGCCCCGCGGCAAAGGCACTTTCACCGCCGACGAAA
>JBHHZX010000237.1:0-6580 GCA_046758265.1 Phycisphaerae bacterium | reverse complement strand
CGCTGCGGCTGGCGGCTGATTACCGTGGCGCCGGGCAGGCCGTTTCGCACTGCATATACAGGCCCAGATGCGCCCGCCCAACTTCTTACGTGGGAACTAATGCCGCGCTTTTACGCTTTCGTCAAGCGCCAGTTGCCAGAAACCGGCGGAAAATGCACATTTTTCAGAGTTTTTCAGCCGCGCGGCCCAGAAACCGCGGGTGTTTGCAGCCCCAAACGGCCCCGCTACTCGTCCGCCCCGTCGCGATTCACCACGTCGATCATCCGCCGCAACCGACCAAAACTCTTCTTGTCGAACCACAGCTTCAGGCGCGGCATCGCAGGGCATTCGCCCTGCTCGGCCGGCAACGGCCCGCACTGCTCGATCTTGCCGCGGACGAGAATCTCGGCGGCAAACTCCTCGTTGATCCGCTGCAGCGTTTCGCCGCAGATGGGCCGGCGCAGCCGCAGCACCAGATCGTCACCGACGTAGCGGCTGGAGTGATAGACGCGGTAGAATTGCACCACGTCCGCCAGCGCGCGGTCCACACTGTCCGTGATGAAGAACAGGTCCATGTCCTGTTCGCTGATCATGTCGGTGCGCAGCAGTTCGGCGGCCACGTAGGCCCGCCAACGAGGCCAGTACGTTCCGCCGGGCCGCTCACACATGATGATCGGTATCAGGGCCGTCTTACCGGTCTGCACGAGCGTAAGGGCTTCAAACCCCTCGTCCTGCGTTCCAAAGCCCCCGGGGAATAGCGCCACCGCCGACGCCTCCTTCATGAACATCAACTTGCGGGTGAAGAAGTAGCGGAAGCTCACGAGCTTCCGGTCTTCCGCGATGATGTCGTTGGTTGTCTGCTCGAAGGGCAGCCGAATGGCCACCCCGAAGCTCGCCTCGCGACCCGCCCCACCGTGCCCGGCTTTCATGATTCCGTCGCCAGCCCCCGTGATCACCATCCAGCCGCTGTCGGACATCTTGCGGGCAAATTCGACCGCCGCCTCGTAGTCGGGGTGTCCTTCGGGCGTTCGGCTGGAGCCGTAAATCGTGATCTTGCGTATTTCCCGGTAGGGGGCGAAGACCTTCAGGCCATAGCGCAATTCCGCGAGCGCCTTGTGAATGAGCTTCACATCGCCCCGCTCCGCCCCGTCGCGCGCGAGGCGGCAGAGCGTGACCAACATGTCCTGGTAAAGGTCCTGGTTCTCACCGTTGAGAAACTCGCGGGCGAACGCTTCAATCGCCTGATCACGGCGGGAACGCAGCTCCGCGGTTGGCTGGTCATTCGTCTTCTTGTTCAATGCCTTCCCTCACTGTCCCAGGCGTCCTGCCGCCATAGGCGCAAGCAGGACATTATATCGGATTTCGGCGGGTGGCGGAATTAGGTCGGCAGCGATTGACACCCCATGCGGGCATGATCTAGCATCCGGGCCATAGTGGGGTTTCGTGCAACATGCGCGGGTGGGTACAATCATCACCATGGACCTGAACTGGCTCGGTCAGGCCGCCTGGACAGCCTATATCGCGGTGCTCTCAGTCCTCTGCATCTATGGGCTGCACCGGTACTTCCTGGTGATGTTGTACTACAGCGCGCGCCGGAAGGGCCCGCAGCTCACCGCCCGCTTTCGTGAGTTGCCGCCCGTGACAGTTCAGCTCCCCATGTTCAACGAGCGTTTCGTCGCCCGGCGAATCATCGAGCAGGCCTGCCGAATCGACTATCCCCGCGAAAAGCTCGAGATTCAGGTCCTGGACGACTCCACGGACGAAACGACGCAAATCGCTCAGGACACGGTGGCGCGAATGCGGGCGGCGGGGCACAACATCGTCTACCTGCACCGCACTGACCGCACGGGGTACAAGGCGGGGGCCCTGGAAGCAGCCACCAGCGTCGCCAGGGGCGAGTTCATTCTGATCTTCGACGCCGACTTTGTGCCGCCGCCCGACATCTTGAAGAACACCATCCACTACTTCGCCGACCCGAAGGTCGCAATGGTCCAGACCCGCTGGGACCACCTGAATCGCAGCGCCTCGATACTCACGCAGGCCCAGGCGATTCTGCTCGACGGCCATTTTGTGATCGAGCACACGGCGCGAAACCGTACCGGCCGCTACATGAACTTCAACGGCACGGCCGGCATCTGGCGAAAGATGGCCATCGCCGACGCGGGCGGCTGGCAGCACGACACGCTGACCGAGGACCTCGATCTGTCGTATCGGGCCCAGCTCAAGGGTTGGAAATTCGTGTTCCTACCTGAGTTGGCCTCGCCCGCCGAGCTGCCGCCCGAGATGAACGCCTTCAAGGCCCAGCAGCATCGCTGGACCAAGGGTATCGCCCAGACGTGCGTCAAGGTCTTGCCCACCGTGCTGCGCAGCGATTGCAACTGGCGGATCAAGCTCGAGTCGTACTTCCACCTCACCAGCGGCTGCGTCTATATTCTCGTGGTGCTGCTCAGTTTACTGATCGGGCCCGCCTTGCTCGGCAAGTTGATCGTCGGGGACGAAGAATACCCATTCTGGCGGCTCGTCTGCGACTTGGGGTTGTTCTATGTCGGCACGGGCTCGGCGCTGAGTTTCTACGTCGTCAGCCAGCGACAAATTCGCCGCAGTTGGCCCGGCACCCTGCGCTACATTCCCGCCCTGATGGCGATCGGCATCGGCATCGCCGTCAACAACGCCACCGCCGCAACCGAGGGCTTTTTCTGCAAGGCCGGTGAGTTCGTGCGCACGCCCAAGTTCGGTGATCAGGCCGACCGCGTCGGCAGTTGGCACAAACGCCTCTCCGGCTTCCGTTTTCGCGGCTCGTGGAAAGCGTGGCTCGAGCTCGCGCTGGCCCTCTACATGACGACCTGCCTGTGCAGTTTCTTCTTTTTTGACAAGTGGTTCGAACGCATCTCCGCCGCCTTGCCCTTCCTCGGCCTGTTCATCTTCGGTTACTCCTACGTGGCGATTCAGACCTTCTACGGGCAGTGGCTGGCGACCCGGAAGAAGCCGGCCGTCAGCGCGGGATAGGTCGCTTCCCGACCCCGCGAAGACTACCGTTCAATGACAATCTTGCCGAAGTGGCCGCCGGATTCCATCAGCCGAAATGCGTCCGGCAACTGCTCGAACGGGTAGACGCGGTCGATCACCGGACGGATGGCGTGTTCTTCGAGGAAGCGATTCATGGCCTCGAACGCCGCGCGCGAGTCAACGAGGATCCCGGCGATGCGCAGGCGTTTCATCAGGATCAGCGCGACGTCTATTTCGCTGCGTAGACCCGTCAGGGCGCCGAGCATCGCGATGACTCCGCCGGCGCGAGTCGCTTTCATGGACTGGTTGAGTGTGCCGGCTCCGGCGGTCTCGACCGTGATGTCGGCGCCGATCCCGTCGGTTAGCTTCAGAACCTCCCTGTCCCAGGTGGGACGCGCGCGGTAGTTGATGGTGTGGTCGGCACCGAGCTGGCGGGCACGCTTGAGCTTCTCGTCGCTGCTGCTGGTGATGATGACGTTGGCGCCCATCGCTTTCGCGAATTGGAGCGTGAAAACCGACACGCCGCCGGTGCCGAGCGTCAGCACCGTCTGCCCGGCGCTGAGCCGGCCCTCGCTGACCAGCGCGCTCCAGGCGGTCAGGGCCGCGATCGGCAGCGTCGCGGCCCGGGCGAAATCGTAACCCTTTGGCAGCGGCAGCACCGCCTCAGCCGGGAGCGCGGCCTGCTCGGCGGCCAGACCGGCCCGCGGCAGGCCGAGCGTCGTGCCAACATATTCCCCCCGGAACGGCCCGTCGATCCAGCCGGCGACGAAATGCGAAACCACCTTTTCGCCGACCTTGATCCGCTTGACGCCGGCGCCGACGGCCGAGACGACGCCGGCGCCGTCGCTGACCGGCGTGGCGGGTAGCTTGAGTTTGGAGTTGTACAGGCCCTTGACCACCATCAAGTCACGATAGTTCAAGCTGAAGGCCTTCACGTCGACCACAACCTCGCCGGGTCCCGGCCGCGGCGGATCGAGCTTCTCGACCCTAAGATGTTCGAGGCCAAATCTGGCGAAGCGATAGGCGCGCATTACGTTTCCTTTCTTTGGCGATTCGGGCCCGTGGGTTGCATGAGCATACCAATGTCGAATCAGACGGCGCGCGTGCTAACCGAAATCATGGTCGGGGACAATCGCGCTCGCTACAATGGACCGCATGAACGGCCGTGTTCGCATTGACGTACCTGTTGATAGCATCGCCGATTTCTGCCGGCGCCACCACATCCGCAAGCTGGCGTTCTTCGGCTCGGTGCTGCGGGACGATTTTCGGTCCGACAGCGACGTGGACGTGCTGGTAGAGTTTGAGTGGGGCAAGACGCCGGGACTGGCCTTCTTCGGAATGCAGGACGAATTGGCCGAACTTCTGGGCCGCCGCGTTGATCTGAACACTCCAAGCTGCCTGAGCCCTTATTTCAGAGACCGGGTTCGGCGCGAAGCCGAGACGCTTTATGACGCAGCATGACAACACCGTCAGCTTGCACCACATGCTCGACCGCGCGCGAGGCTACACAGTTGATCCGTCGCAGATCGCGCGAGGATCTCGATCGGGATCGGGTGCTCGAGCTCGCACTGACGAGGCTCGCCGAGGTCGGCGGCGAAGCCGCCCGGCGCGTTTCGCCGGAGCGCCGCGCACAGCACCCCGGAATCCCGTGGGCACAGATCATCGGCCTGCGCAACCGGCTGACTCGCGGCTACGATACGATCAACCTCGACATTCTCTGGCACGTCCTGATGTACGACTTGCCCGACCTGATCGAGCAATTGGAGAAGATCGTTCCCGACGACGGCACGGATTGACGTCGTCCGAGCACGAGGGGGAACCGACCGAAGCTGAACGGCCCGAATATGAGCAAGCCGCAGCGGCTGCGGGTTAATGAGATCTTTTATTCCGTGCAGGGCGAAGGCACGCGGGCTGGGGTACGCTGCGTCTTCATCCGGCTGACCGGCTGCCACCTGCGCTGCACCTACTGCGATACGGCGTACGCATTCTACGAAGGCGAGTGGATGACGCTCGACGAGATCCTCGAGCGCGTGCGAGGGTACAAATGCTTGACCGTGGAAGTCACCGGCGGCGAACCGCTGCTCCAGCCGAAGGTGTATCCGCTGATGGAACGGCTGGCGGATGAGTTCGAGACGGTGCTACTGGAGACCTCCGGCGCCGTCAGCGTTGCCAAGGTTGATCCGCGCGTCGTGCGGATCGTCGATTTCAAGTGCCCCTCCAGCGGCGAGGTTGAGCGGAACGACTGGGACAACGTCAACCTCTTGAGGCCGATCGACGAGGTGAAGTTCGTCATCGGGACGCGTGCAGATTATGAATGGGCCCGGGACGTGATCCGTGAGTACGACCTGCCGTCGCGCTGCCCGGTGCTCTTCGCCCCCGTGACCGGTCATCCAGGAGCCGGTTCGCTTACGCTCGCCAAGGGGCAGCTCGAGCCGGTTCGGCTGGCCGAGTGGCTGCTGGAAGACGGCCTGGACGTGCGTCTGGGGCTGCAACTGCATAAGATCATCTGGCCTACAAGAGCCCGGGGCGTGTAGCCGCCCGCGTCGCTGACAACTGAAAACTGAACACTGAAAACCAACACCCATGCATGTCCGACTCGCCAAATCGTTCACGTTCGAGGCGGCGCACGCGTTGCCGACATTTCCCGAAGGCCACAAGTGCCGCCGGCTGCACGGGCACAGCTATACGGTGGAGGTCGTCGTCGCTGGCGAGGTCGATCCCGCGCAGGGTTACCTGATCGACTACGGCGACATCCGAGCCGCCTGCGAGCCGATTCGCAAGCAGCTCGACCACTTCCACCTGAACGAGATCGCAGGACTGGAAAACCCGACCTCGGAGAACATCGCCCGCTGGATCTGGGAGCGCCTCAAGCCCACTCTACCGCTGCTGAGCAAGATCATCATCCACGAAACCTGCACAAGCCGGTGTGAATACACCGGGGGATAGCGAAACGAGGGTGTCCCGCGACACACCCGGCGGAACTCGGCGCTCACGGACGGTCGTGCTACGCCTCCCACGGGATGGTTGCGAGAAGGGGTCGTGGCTTGGCCCGGAAGGTCGCGAGCCGCAGGAAGAAGGTGAATGCGAAGGCTGCGAAGGGCGCCAGCAAGAAGGGCAAGCAAGTCGCGGACAAGAAAGGCCTGCGGCCGGTGAGACCACAGGTCGGAAACCTGTGCCGCAGATTCGATGGCAGAACGCGGGCTGATTAAGCAAGCCTCGCCGAACACGAACCGTTGAGCCTACAATCTTGGACGACGCTGTCGGGTGAGCGCGCGCGAGCTCACCCCGGCCGTGACGAGTTTCGGACGGAAGGCGGTGTGAAACGATGGGCAAGAAACTGGTGATTGTAGGAGGCGTCGCCGGGGGCGCGACCGCCGCTGCTCGCGCGCGGCGGCTGGATGAACACGCGGAAATCATCGTGATCGAACGCGGGCCCGACGTCGCGTTTGCGAACTGCGGGTTGCCCTATCACATCGGGGGAGAAATCGCCGAACGCCGAAAGCTGCTCGTGCAGACCAAGGCGGGCCTGAGGACGCGCTTCAACCTGGACATTCGTACGCGAAGCGAGGTGCGTTCGATCGATCGCCGTGCTAAG
>JBHHZX010000236.1:0-6582 GCA_046758265.1 Phycisphaerae bacterium | reverse complement strand
CGGTGCGCTGGTCGGCACGCCGAGGGCGCCGTGCGACGTCTCCGAGGGTGCGGACTTGCCTGAGCAGCATTTTCGCGCGCGTGCATGTTTCGAGTTCGGCCAGCAGGCACTGCCGCACTTCCCCGACGACGGGAAGCTGGCCAGCGATCAAATCAGTCAGTTCGCCCAGCGAGAACGGGGCCTCAAACCATTGGAGGTACTGCTCGCAGGCGTCGGCCCTTGTTGCCAGGTGTTGCCGCACCGCTTCCAACAGCGCCCGTCGTAGCCGCGCCCGGATCGCGGACGAGGCGTTGCAACGTGGCTCGATCGTTTGGATGCGGGCGACGCGGTAAGGGCGGCCTTGGAGTTCTGCGAGCATGCTGGCCCGAGCCTCGCCGCGCAGCAGAATGTTGAATTTGCCCTCGTTCAGTTTCTCCGCGGCGATGATGCGACCGATGCCCACGAGCCGATGGATCGGAGCGCGCGAGGTGAAGTAGTGCGGCTCGTAGTTGGGCTTGAGCAGGGCGACGGCGATCAGCTTCGCGCCCGCGAGCGCATCGGCGACCATGGCGCGATAGCGTGGCTCGAAAACGTGCAGCGGGAGGACCTGTCGCGGGAACAGGACGGCCTCCGGCAACGGAAGGATCGGAACCAGGTCGGGCACGTTCGCGGTTGCTTCGTTCACGAAACCTCCGACTCCATAGCCAGACGTTCGCAGCCAACGATCCGCTGCCCGGTGGTGGCTGCACCAAGAACTGCCTTCTAGCGGATTATAGACCGCCCGCGGCCGGTCGTCCGGGTCTACGAGTCACGCAACTCGGCGCGCGGGTTGGCCAACAGCGAGCGCAGGCGGTCGGCAGTCTTGAAAGCCCTGCCGGCTATGTCTGTCAAATGATAATCCAGTAGGCCAAACCAGTCCGCTGCGTACTGCGCTTCCGGATCGGCACCCAACATCGCCGGCGGGATACGGCGTTTCTCCGCGTGGTGCATCTCGCAGTCACGACAGATCAGACCGCCGGCGGAGGAGCTGAAGTAGGCGTGCGTACCGCGGATACGCGGGCGGCCGCAGCCAACGCAACGGCGCAGGTTCGGCGCGTACCCGATCGCCTCGAGCAGGGCGCCCTGGAACCGGACGAGAGCGGCGGTCGGCCCGGCCGGCGCTTGCGGAGCCGGCCGCGGGTCCGTCTCGCCCACCGCGAGCCGCTGCAACAATTCCAAGAGGGCGTTAAAAAGAGCGGGGTGCGGGTCATACTCTTCGGTCAGTTGGCTGACGAGCTCGACCGCATAGAGCCCCGCGTATTGTCGCAGCAGTTCGCGTCGCAAGCCCGTGAACGGGTCGCGCTGCACCCATTCGGCCAGGGTGCCGAGGCCGGCATCGCCGCGCGGCGGGGCGTAGCTGACTTCGCCGTATTCGAGCAGGTCGAGCCCGGGGGCAAAGCGTTTGCGGGTGCCGCGGCGGGAGCCCTTCGCGATCAAACGCACCAGGCCGCTGGAGGCGGTAAAGAGCGAGACGATTTGCGACGTCTCGGAATAATCGGAGAGACGCAGGACGACGGCCTGATCGGTGCGGACCGGCATGAGCACATTTTCGCAGCGATTCGGTCAACCCGGGATTCGTCCCGGGCGGCTTGTACGAGTAAGATACTCTCTCGGTTGCGAAAACGGGAACCCCGGCAACGTGAATCGGTGCGTGATGAGCAGCCCCTCTCTGGACATGTTCGTGGAACGACGCGTCGTGTTGGATACGCCGGGACCGATGATCTACATCGGCCAACTCCAAGCATACGACGAGCGCGGGTACTGGTTGCTGGACGCCGACGTGCATGATCGCACCGACGGGCACAGCACCAAGGAGAAGTACGTCAGCGAGTCGCTTGAGCTGGAGCGCTCCGGCACACTGCGCGCGAATCGGCGGCGAGTGTTCGTCGAGCGACAGGCGGTGATCAGCATCTCGGCGCTCGAGGACGTCGTCTAGGAGCAACGCCCGATCGGGCGCCAGGCGGCAATGGTATGAAACTCAGCCACCACAGACAGACCCTTCGTCCACGCTACCGTTTTGCGACCTCGCAAGGCGGCGTCGACGAAAAAGAAACCATCGTCGTCACGCTGGTGCACGACGGACTCGTCGGGCTCGGTGAGGCCGTGCCGTCGGCCCTCTACGGGCAGTCCCTGGAGAGCTCCGAGACGGCACTCGACGAGATGAACGACCAGCTCGGCGACGATCCCTTTGCCCTGGAATCGATCGTGGGGCAGCTGATCGCGAACTACGATGAGCAGCGGGCCGCCATCGCAGCGGTCGATAGCGCACTCCACGACTGGATCGGCAAACGCCTCGGCATCCCGACCTGGCGGCTGCTGGGCTTGGATCAGCCCCGCACGCAGACGACCTTCACCATCGGCGTTGCGGAGCCGGCGGAGATCCGTACCAAGGTGAACGAAGCCCTCGCCGCAGGGTATGACGCGCTGAAAGTCAAGGTCGGCGTCGAACATGATCACGATACCCTGGGGTTCATTCGTGAGCACTTCGACGGCCCGCTGCTGCTGGATGCCAACCAAGCCTGGCGACCCGAGGAGGCGGCAGAAAGAATCGGAGCGCTGGCGCCTTACCGTCCCGCCATGATCGAGCAGCCGCTGCGGAAGGAGGATTGGCAGCACATGGCCGCGCTGCGTCGTCTCGGGGTCGCCCCGATCTTCGCCGACGAGAGTTGCGAACGTCCGGCCGACGTCATCCGCCTCCACGGCTATGTGGACGGGATCAACATCAAGTTCACCAAGTGCGGCGGGATTCGCGAGGGGCTGCGAATGATCGCGTTGGCCCGCGGCCTCGGTATGCAGGTTATGCTCGGGTGCTTCGTGTCGAGCAGCCTGGCAATCGCCCCGCCGCTGACCATCGCTACGCTGGTGGATTTTGCCGACCTCGACGGGCACCTGCTGCTGGCGGACGATCCCTTCGAGGGCATCGCTCGCGACGGCGGTATGATCGAGCTTGGGGAAAAACCCGGCCTCGGCGTGTCGCCGAGGAAGTAATTGGGCGTCCGGAACTGCACTGCGGCGATGGTATGCGTCCAACAAGCGAGGCGTCGATTGGATGCGGAGCTGCACGTGCCTAGAATAGAGAGGCATGGTAGCAAGTCGGGACAAGATGGTCATCGCTACGGCGGCTCGACAGGAAACGGGTCGGACCCATACCGGCAAATGGCTGGCTTCTGAGGTGGCCTCCAAGCTCGGGCGGCCAGCCGATCTGTGCCTCTTGTTTGCCACTGCACACTTCGAAGACGAACTCGAGCACATCGCGTCCGAAGTCTACGAATGGCTCAGTCCCCGCGCTTTCGTTGGCGCGACCGGCGAGTCCGTCATTTGCGACGCAATCGAATATGAACGGCAACCGGCGGTCGCGGTCTGGGCGGCCTACTTGCCCGACGCGCGGGTCATTGCGTTCCACCTCTCACAGCACGACCTGGAGCGCCTAGAAGAGCCGCAGGCGTGGCACGAGCACCTGGGCGTTGCCGCGGAGCAGCAGCCGCACTTTGTGCTGCTGAATGACCCGTTCAGCTTCAACTTGCTCGAAATGCTGGAACGTCTGGGTGAGGCGTATCCGGAGGGACCGACAATCGGGGGAGTGGCTTCGGCGGGCGAGGCCCCCGGGCAGAACATCATGATTTTTGAAGGCCAGGCCCTACGCCATGGGTTGTGCGGGGCGGCGCTATGGGGCAACGTCCAGATCGATACCGTGGTTTCGCAGGGCTGCCGGCCGATCGGTCGACACCTGGTGATCACCGAAGCCGAGCAGAACGTCATTCGTCAACTGGGCGGGAAGCCGCCGCTGGCGGTCGTGATCGAGACGCTGAAGGCATGCTCCACGCGTGACATCGAACTGGCTCGCACGGGCGGGCTGCTGGTTGGCCGCGTGATCAACGAATACCAGCCCAGATTCAGTCGCGGTGATTTCCTGATTCGCAGCCCGATCGGGTTCGAGCAGGACAGCGGCGCGATGATGATCAACGATCTGGTCCGTACCGGTCAGACGATTCAGTTCCACGTGCGCGATAGCGCCTCCGCAGATGACGATCTCGTCTCGCTGCTGGCGGCTCGGCCGCGCGGAACGGCGGCCGGCGCGCTCTTGTTCACCTGCAATGGTCGCGGATCGCGCTTGTTCAGGGATCGTCATCACGACGCCCGCGCGGTTTCCCAGTCCTGCGACGCGCGGCCGGTGGCCGGGCTGTTCTGCGCCGGCGAAATCGGCCCGATCGGTCGCCGCAATTTCCTGCACGGTCACACCGCCAGCGTCGGCTTCTTCCGTTCGGCGGACAGCCCTTCTGAGGCCTGAGTCGATGTATGCCCGCGAGAACTTCAGCTTCTCCCACCGCCGGCGCCTGCGCCGGCAAAGCGCATTCAAACGCCTGCTTCGGGAAGGGAAACGTGCGGGCGACCAGCGACTGCAAGTCTGGGCGCGGCCCAACGACCTGGGGTACTCGCGGTTCGGCGTGATCGTGGGACGGAAGCACGGCAGCGCTGTTCGGCGGAACCGGATCAAGCGTGTGCTCCGCGAGGCGTTTCGGCTGTCGCGCGCGGCGCTGCCGAGGGGGCTCGACATCGCCTGCGCCCCGCGCGTGGGGGGTGAAACTGAACTGCGAGAGACGATCGAGTCACTGAGACGGGTGACGGCGCGGCTGGCCCGCGGGTTTGCCCGGGACTGACCCTCGCGCCGGCCTCTGTCTGCAAAGTGTTTTGGACGACAAGCAAACGTCGCGGGCTATAATTGTGCGTTCCGAAGAGGGATGGGTCTTGTCCGGGTGGAGGTCGAACTTGAGCGCTCTCGTCGCGATTCCCGTCTACAACGAGGAGCGGTACTTGTCGCGGGTGCTCGCGGCGGTGCGACGGCATGCGGACGACATCCTGGTCGTCAATGATGGATCGACCGACCGGACCGGGGCCCTGCTGGCCGAGTGGCCCGAGGTTTATACCCTTACGCATCCGGAGAACCGCGGCTACGGACAGAGCCTGATTGACGCATTTCAGTTCGCTGCCGCTCGTGACTACGACTGGGTAATCACGATGGATTGCGACGAGCAGCACGAGCCGGACCAGATTCCGGATTTCCTGGCCGCGGCGCGACGCGACGACGCCGACGTGATCAGCGGCTCACGCTACCTTTCTGAACACCCGGCGGACGACACGCCCCCGGTGGATCGTCGCCGCATTAACCAGGTCATCAACCGCTTGCTGGAGCTGCTGCTGGGGCTGCGGCTGAGCGATTCGTTCTGCGGGTTCAAGGCGCATCGGGTGGCGGCGCTGCGGCGGCTCAGGCTGGATGAGCCGGGCTATGCGTTTCCGCTCCAGTTCTGGGTGCAGTGTGCCCGGGCCGGGCTGCGGATCCGTGAGATCCCGGTTCGCCGCATTTACCGCGATCGCAACCGCGAGTTTGGCGGGACGCTGGATGACGCGACGGCCCGTTTGCAGCATTATCTGGAAGTGCTGGTGTCGGAATTGTGCTCGGGACCGAGCCTGTCTAAGAAAGACGAATGCCTCGCGGAAACTCGCTGTCAATAGAGCGGCCCGTCGCGTCTGAGCGGCTGACCACGCCCCGAGAGCACCTTGGCGTGTTGATTGAACCGCAGGCCGACACCCTCTACAGGATGACCACTACGCATCATACCCACACGCTGCATTCCGCCAGGCTTCTGGATACATCGGTTGACGAGCTGCGCCGACAGCTACGCCAGCGACTGGAGCTCGTCGAACCGGTAATTGTGACCGGGCATCAGGCGGAATTCTGCCATGCGGGGGTCTTTGCGAAGACGATCGCCGCTGATGCGCTGGCGGCGAAGAGCGACGGGTCGCGCGTTTTTCTGACCGTTGACACCGATGTGCCCAAAGCGACACGCCTGGCGGTGCCCTACGTGGAGCGGGGCGAAGTACGACGGGCGTTTGTGCCGATTCCAGGGGGCGACCCACAGCTCGCGATGGAATGGCAGCCACGCGTACCGGTGGCATGGTGGCGTGATTTCTTTGAGCGCGTCGCGAAGCTGGCCGGTGGCGACGACACGTTGCTGCGGTCTTACGCGGACGGCGTGTTCAGCGGCCAGCGTGACACGCTCGACGTTAACGGCGCGATGCAACAGGGGTATGCCGCGGTGGAGCAGTCGCTCGGCCTCGCCGGTACGGCGAACGTGCGTACGTCGCAGCTTTCGGCGACGCCGGAGTTCCGGGCGTTTGTCGCGCACCTGATGCAAAACGCCGCCGGTTTTGCGGAGCATTACAACGCGGCGCAGCGGGCGTATCGGTCGCGGCGTCATGAGCGCAACCCGAGGCGCCCGGCGCCGCTGCTTGCACTCAACGGTGACCGCGTCGAGCTGCCGTTCTGGGTCGGTCGGGCCAGGCAGCCGCGGCGCCGGCTGTCGGTCGCTGCCGGGAACGAGTTCGTCGAGCTGTTCGCCGACGACGAGCCAATCGGCTGTGAGCCGCTGTCACGCTTGCGTCACGCCGCGAATCTCGCTGGTGGCTTTCGGATTGAGGCTGAGGGTTGGCATTTGCGGCCGCGGGCGCTAACACTCTCGGCTTTCGCGCGGCTGTTTCTCAGCGACACATTCGTCCACGGTATTG
>JBHHZX010000235.1:0-6602 GCA_046758265.1 Phycisphaerae bacterium | reverse complement strand
AATCGCCCCCGGTCGATGATCTCGAGGACGCGCTCCCCAAGCTGCGCGCGGAACGGCGCCAGCGTGTACTGCTGGATCGTGTCGAGCTTTACGTGCAGTGTGACTGTCCCGTCCGGCCGCGTGACCCGCGCGATTTGCGAAAGAAACCCTTCGATGTTTCGCACCCACTTGGCCGAATTGCAGTAGACCGTCCGGAACTCACCGTCGCAAAAAGGCAGCGCGTCGTTGTTGTCGTGCTGCACCAGAGCCCCGTAAAAGCTCAACGCGTCGGCCTTGCTGAGCAGCGACGGCTTCAGATCGGTTCCCACGTCGATGTTCCACGCGGGCCGGCAGGCCACTTCCGGCGCGTAGCCATCTGCGGGTACTTGGTCAAACATGTCCGCATGGTCGCGCGTGACCCGGTCGAGACGTCCCACCGCCTGGAACACGTCGAACGAAGGCCCGAATTCACCGCCGGCGTGAATAAAGCTGAACACCCCATCGCCGCAACTCAGGTCGAGCGAGGGGGACGTTACCGGAACGCACCGCCATGCCAGGCTGCGGAGCACTGTCCAGAAGGCATTCTCCGGTCGCAGCCAGTAGACGTTGAGATAGCGACGCAGAAGCTCGGCGCGCTCCGCCTCTTTAGAAAGAGTGGCCGAAAGGCAGTTCACCGAGGGCGACGACTCGACAGACGGCATGGCGACTCCTTCCAAAGCGATCTCCCAATCTCTATCGGAAGGAAGCCACACCTCTTCGGATTGAATCAGCGCGAAGCCGACTGTAGAGCCGCGGCGTCCGCTCACGATAGTTGTGAAGGGACGCTCTCGCGCGTCACTCGGTCGACTTCCACAAGGAAAGCGAGCCTTCCATGGCGGAGCTGAGCTACGTCAAACAGTACTTCACGAGCAACGCAGATGCGTGGGTTACGGGGGCCTACCTGGATAAGGACGTCGCCCCGAAGTATCCCTTAGGCAATGAACGCGTCGCTCTGGCACTAAACGCCGTCATCAAACGGCTCGGAGCCCCGCGCGGGCGACTGCTCGACCTGGGCTGCGGCGGCGGACAGTTGTGCTTCGAAGCGGCGCGCCTCGGCCTGCACGCCACCGGCATCGACATCGCGGACGGAATGATCGAGCTCTGTCGCAAGCAGGCGCGTGAGTTGCCGCAGGACCAGCAGGATCTCCTGGATTTTCGGGTGGGCGACGTCCTCAACACCGGGCTTCTGACCCGACACTTCGATGCCCTCGCTGCGCTTGGCCTGATCGAGTATTTGCCCGAAGACACAACGTTCCTGAGCGAGGCGTACCGGCTGCTGAAACCGGGCGGCGTGCTGGTGCTCACGTGCCGCAACCGGCTGTTCAACCTGTTCAGCCAGAATGAGTACACCCAGCGCGAGATCGAGGCTGGCTCTGCCATCGAACTGTTAAATGAAATTCGCGACCTCGTCGCCGCCGGCCTAACTCCGGAGACGCTGCACGGATTTCTCCGCAGCCTCAAAGCTGCCTTGCCGGCGCTGGAAGAAGCGTTGCAGCGCGACATCGCCCTGGCAAGGAACCCGAGCGAACGGGGCACCGAGCCCTTCGCGCAAGAGTTGCGCCAGCATACGCCGCGGGAGATTGCAGCCGCTGCCGAGAATGCCGGCTTCATCAGCCCAAGTTTCGCGGGCGTGCATCCGCACCCCTTTCCGCCCGCCTACGAACGAATCGCACCGCATTTTTTCAACGCGCTGGCAGGCACGCTCACCGTCTTCGCCGAAAAGTCGGCCAGCCTGGCGTGGAGCTCGTGCTTCCAAGCAACGTTTATAAAGCCACACTGAAACGGGTCGGCAGCAGACCCCGTGCCCGCTCCGCATCCGCCGCTGCGACGCGACTTCACTTCGTCACGTCGCCGTCGCCCCTCGACGGTATTCGCAAATACGGTTCGGCCAAGCTGGGGGTGACGATCTCTTCCATGATCTCGCGCAGCGCGCGGCACTGGCCGGGCCACATGAAGCTTTCGAGGGCCCGCTCGTACGGCTCCCAGCGGAAGTCAGTGTGTTCGCTGGACAGGCGGACCGCCGCATCGGCCGCGATCTCCACGGCGAAGCAGGCGCACATGAGAATGCGGTCGTTCTTCGCGACGTAGAACGTGTTGACGAATTCGAGCTGCCAGAAGCCACGGGGTTTCAGACCGGTTTCCTCGTGCAGCTCGCGGAGGGCCGCCTGCGGGGCCGCTTCCCCCGCTTCGATCTTTCCGTGTGCGGCCTGCCACGTCCCGCCCAGCCAGATGCCCGGGGCGCGTCGGAGCAGCAGGAGTTCGGCGCCCGTGTCACGACGGCGAAACGGGTAGACATCGACGAGGTTGGAGACGATTTCCGGCATGATGTCATTGTACCCGAGGCGCCAATCAGAGCCCGGAGCGCAAGCGACGGGTCCCAGGCCTGCGATCGCAGTCAAATCACGCGTCGGCCCGCGACCCAGACGGCGTCGGCCGCCACGGGGCCTTCGAGCAGCGCGCGGACCGGGTCGATGGTGTTGGCCGGACAAGGAAACGCCGCCAGGTCGGCCTGTTTGCCCACTTCCAGCGAGCCGATTTGATCGTCAAGATTCAGCGCCCGGGCAGCATCGAGCGTCGCCATGCGCAGCAATTCGGCCGGCGACGGCGCGCCCGGCACGCGCGTGTGCACAAAGTGCAGTTCGTCGAGCATGGACAAGCTGTCGTTGCTCGCCAGACTGTCGGTCCCGAGCGCGACCGTAACCCCTGCTGCCCGCAACCTCATAAACGGGTGCGGTGGGTGACCGAAAAAGTGATGGGCACGCGGACAGTAGACGACGGTGTGGCCGGCGTCAGCCAGTAGCCCGATTTCGTCGTCCGTGACGTAGTTCGCGTGCGCCAGCGCGCCGCGACAAAGGCCCTCACTACAGTCCGCCAGAAGACCAATGGGTGAGCGTTGCGGCGATCGGAGGCCATGCTTCTTGAGGAGGCTGCCGATCATCCGGCCGAACACGCGCTTTTCGCCACGCAGAAACGCGACTTCTTCCGGCGTCTCGGCCAGGTGCATCGTCCACGGCCGACGCAACTCGCCAGCCAGCGCGATCGCGGCACGGATTTGATCTACAGGCACGGTGTAGGGCGCGTGCGGCGACACGCCGACAGTCAGCAATTCGTCTTCAACGACGTCCTGCACGCCCTGGCGCAGTTCGTCGGGATTGCGAGGTGGATGATCGGCCAGCGACAGCAGTTCGACGAAGCAGACCTTGCGGATCGGCAACCCCTTGAGCACCGACCACGCGCAGTTCCGCCGCGAGATGTCGCCGACGCAGGTGACGCCCGCACGCAATGATTGCCATGCGCCGTCGCCGACGGCCTGTTGCTCGCGCTGCAACTGTCCCCCTTTGCTGCGCAGCCGAACGAGGCGCTCGATCCACTTCCAGAACGGCGCGGGTTTCAGACGCCGGGCATAGCAGCCCAGTTCGAGGTGCGTGTGCGGGTTGACGAATCCCGGTGTCAGCACGGCGTCGCCAAGGTCAGCGACTTGCGCAGCCTTCGACGGAAGCGCGGACGGCGTGCCGACAGCGACGATCTGCCCGTCGTCGATCTCGACGTAGCCCTCTCGGATCGGCGGGGTCGTAACCGGAACCACCCAGGCGGCTTTGAGTATCACGGAGGGGCGCCGTCCTCGGCTTGCTGATCGAGAGCGTCGGATTCGTCGCGCTGGTCGTCGTAGCGGCGGCGTTCCCGGTCGAGGAAGTATTCGTAGTCGTATTCGTAGCCGACCTCACGGTGACGCGCGTCGGCGCGCCCCGGCCGGGAGGCCGGCTCATCGAACCACGTCCGCCAATCCCACCCGACCTGCCCGCTGGCGATGTGGTGCTGCATGGAGGATTCGCAGTGGCAGATGCCGGGTGTGCGCTGCAGCACCTCGGTCAAACGTTCGAGCAAGCGTGGCAAGCGCTCCACGGCGGCGCCGGCCCGCTGCTCCTGGACCTCCTTCTCCAGCGTGCGACCGTCCTCGAACGGTCGAAAATCGCTGCCGGTCTCCGCGTAACTGGCAACATAGCAGAGGCTCGCATAGCACATCTGCAACTCTTTGGCCAGAAAAACCTCGGGCGCCAGCGTGGGGCCGAGCAGCTCGCCGCCATAAACAGCGTACTTGCGGACTTCTGCGGGCGTCTCGCGCCGTGGGCCTTCGATGCAGACGTACATGGCGTGATCGACGAAGTCGCAGTCCTCTTCGCGAAGCGCGGTCGCGAAGGCCTGACGCAGGCTGGGACAGAAGACCGGCCACTGCCGCACCGCGCCGAGCCCCCGGTTTTCGAAGAAGGTATTGGCCCGCGAGTGGGTCTCGTCCACCAGATCGTCGACGATGACGTATTGGCCGATCTTGTAGTTGTGGCAGATGGCGCGGGTTTCGCTCCACGAGACGATGGAGCGTACGTCGAGGTCTTTCAACGCATAGATGTTCGCGCGGTAGTTGACGAAGCTGGGGGCGAGGTCGAAGCTGGATTCTCCATGGCGAGAGAGGAAGTAAAACTCGCCGAAACGCGACGCCGCAAGATAAACGGGCTGCGACTCGCCGAACGGGGTGGCCTGCGGACCAAGTCGCCGCGCGAGGAGCGCGCCCTCCCGCAGAAGATCGTACGCCGCCGTGCCGCCGATACAGGCCAAAGTCGGTTTCATCGTCGCCCTCCCGTCGCTGATCCCCCGGAGACAGAAGCGCCGATGCGGGTCTCTCCCACCCGGCCACCCGAGCAACCTGATTTCCAGTCGATTCCAGCCCGCGCGACGCGCTGCTTCTTCTTGAACGTTGGACCGCCGACATATTGAGTATAGAGGACGCGGCCGCAATCGACAAACCATTCTTCACTCGGTTCGATAGCCCGTAGTTTACCGAAAGTTGGGGTAATTCCTGGAGCGGGAGCTCCAAAAAGATAGGCTCACAATCTTTCAGTGCCAACGCGAAAGCAAGGCGAGCCTATCTTGGATACCGAACGGACGGTATCGCGTCCTTTGGCTGTCAGGCTAGACACCAAAGGCTGGATTTCAACGGTCTGGCGCGAGCGATTGCGGCGGCGGCCAAGGCTTGCGGGGGGCTCTTGGGGCAGGCGGTACGGGCGAAGGAACGCCGGGCGATGCAGCGGCAGCCCGGACGCTGGGCCAACCGCGGCCAGCAGACCCGCCGCATTCGGCTGAGCTGGGGCGCGGTGGCCGTGCGCCGGTCGCGGGTTACTCCGGTAGCGGCCAGAAAACGTAGTCGCCGTCGGGAGGTGGGCGCTCCTTTCCTTCCTCACCCCTTTGGCGGCCCCAGCGTAGATGGTGCACGCCGCCGTCGTCGTCGCGGTCGATGCCGGCCGAGTAGAGTGTAAAGCCCTCGTCCGTGACGCGGTAGAGAAACGGCTTGGCGGTGTAGGGGTCGATGATGTGCTCTCCTTGGAGCACATCGAGGCTTTCGGGCAGACGACCGTGTTCGTGCCTGTACTTGAAGATTTCGGCCACTGTTTGGTTTCCCCTTTGCGTCGCGACCAGCCGAGCGCGGATTTCGAGTGCCCGCGAGAAAGCGGGGATGCGACCCACCAGCTCAGACCGGACCGGATTGCTCAACGAGGGCGTCCAACTGTGGAGTTGGTGCAGTTCCTTGCGCAGCGGATTCTCCGGATCTAGTTGTCGTTCCGGCCGTTGGGCTGCGAGCTTCAACTGGGGAGTGAGGTAGCGATCGAGCTCGCCCGCGAAGCGGTGCAGCGGCATGAACAGCGCCGGCTCGTCACCGCGATACCATGGATTCCAGCACATTTCGTCGCGTTCGGTTTGGATGGCGGCGACGGCCGTGGGCGGCGGCTCAAACACGTACTTGATGCGCTCAAAGTACGCCGCGCGGCCCTCATCCGACAGCTCGGTCCACGTAAAGGGTTTAAGCACAAAATCCTGAACGTACACCTTTCCAACGATTCCGATCAGATGTGGGATGATGAACGGCTGCTGTAAAAGGTGGCAAGAAATGTTGTCCCTCGTTCGTAGCGTATCTTCGAGAGTTGGCAGGTCGTGGCGCTCCGCCGCGAGCACGCCGCGCAAATGCCAGAACCGCATCAGCGTTTTCACCTCGGAAACGTACGGCAAGTCCACCCAACCGTCGGCATCCCGGCTCAGCTCGAACCAGCACTCGGGTATTTCACCCGCGGCGCGCGTCTGTTCGATGCACGCCGCGTTCTGTTCCAACCACGTTGTGATTGCGTCGGCTTCGGTTGACCAGTCCACGTCTCCGCGCAGCCAGTCCTCGTCCGGCGCCGGGACGTAGAGTTCGTGCGCCGCCAGATAGAGCGGGGCGCCGTTTTCGGCAAGGTTCGCGTGTTGTTGATTCAGCGTGACGATCGGATCGACCTTTGGGACTGGGCCGGTCGGACCAATGCGCAGGTGTATCAGGAGCGCCATGAAGAGCGCCGCGACGAGGACAATCAAACCGACAAAGATCTTCAGCACAATACGCATCGGACAAGCCCTATGGCGCAGATTCGCGATTCGATGCTGTGATTGTGAAGACGTGGGCACCGTCGGGCCATTACTCGATTGTGCCGGGCATGGAACGGGGGGTGGCATGGCCGCTTCTGAGCGGCCATGGACTTCGTGGGCCCATGCTTCGGTACCAA
>JBHHZX010000234.1:0-6617 GCA_046758265.1 Phycisphaerae bacterium | reverse complement strand
CAGGCACCTCCCAGACACCTTCATTTGCCGAGGGTTTCGGCCGACGGCTCGGAGCCAGCCCCTTTTTTCAACGGACTCCTATGGGGCCACGGGAGCATCGGGCGGCATGACGCCGATCGGGGCACAGACGGCGTGACGCGCGGCGCGCTCCCAAGGGTCCTCGCGGAAAACGAGCTGCCGCGCGTACAGGGCTCGAAAAGAGCGGGCTCTTCGAGTAGTGTGTGCGGCAATACTTTTGGCCGGTCTGCATGCGCCCGGCGAATGACAAAGAAATCGTTTCGGATTTGCCAGCTCGCGAAGGGAGGCGTCCACGGTGGGCCATTACACGGTCCGACTCATCGAACCCCGAACTCGGCCCGGGCGTCCCTTCAACGCCTGGATCAACCGATGGCCATTGCTCGGCCCTATCATCCTGGCCAGCATTCTGGAGGAGCGCGGCTACGATGTGGCCGTGTATAACGAGAACATCTCCGGCTCCCTTCTCGAAAACGGCGAGGCGCTGGAGGAAATCTGTTCAGCCGACGTGGTCGGAATCAGCATCATGACGCCGACCGCCTCCCGGGGCTATGCGATCGCGGACCACGTCCGGCAGCGGCGGCCGGCCCCCCGGATCGTGTTCGGCGGGGTACACGCTACGTTTTGTCCCCAAGAGGCACTGAGCCATGGCGACATTGTGGTTCGTGGTGAAGGGGAGTCGGTCATCGAGGAGATTGCCTGCGGGACGATTCGCCAGGGCATCGTCGAAGGCGCGCCCGTGGCGAGTTTGGACTCGATTCCCACTTTGAACCACTTTTTGATGCGCGATTTTCAGAAGCTGTTCGGGCGTTTCCGGCCCCGCGAGTTGTACCAACTGCCGGTAATGGCCTCGCGCGGCTGTCCATACGGCTGCAAATACTGCACGGTGACCCGGATGTTTGGCCGCAGAGTGCGCCGGCAGTCAGTGGAAAAGGTACACTACGATATCTGTCGTTACGCTGAACAGGGCTTTCGCCATTTCTTCTTTTACGACGACAACTTCACGACCGACCGCAAGTGGACCAAACGCCTGCTGGCGCGGCTGGCGCCGATGCGGCTGCGGTTCAACGCCCAGGTCCGGGCCGACTTTCATTGGCTGGACAGAGCCCGCCGCCATCGAGACGAGGACCTGCTTCGTGGCATGCGGGCGGCCGGAGGCGACGTGCTCTACATCGGCTACGAAACGATCGACGAAACCACGGCAAAGCAATGGCACAAGGGATATGGCGGCCACGGATCGCTGAAGTCGCGGCTGATGGAGGACAGTCGTGTCCTGCACGAGAACGGCTTTTGGATACACGGGATGTTCGTCCTGGGCCCGCAGCACACAAGGAGAACCGCGGACCAGATCGTCGCCTTTGCCCGTCGCAGTGAGCTGGAGACGCTGCAGATCAGCATTCTGACACCGTTTCCGGGCACGCCGCTGATGGAGCAGATGCGCCCGCATTTGGTTCTTGATGACTTTCCGGCCGACTGGGACTATTACGATGGCACCCATTGTGTTTACAACCACAGCCGGTTGGGAATTGAAGGATTTCAAAGGACCGTGCTGGACGCTCACCGTCGATTCTATGGCTGGGGCGGCTGGAGTCTGCGTCGCCTTCGGGCGGTGACCGGTCAGCGCATTCCCATTGTGGAAAAGCTGTCCCAGCTCTGGTCCAACGCCGCGACGGCCAGGACCACCTTGCGCTCCTGGAAAGCGGAAACAAGGGCATTCATTGAAACCGTCAAGGCCAGGGCGACACGATTCGAGATATCTTAGGGGCGAGGAATATGAGCACGCTGGAGAAGAAGATGCGCGATCGGTTGTCACATTTGGCTCTCGGCGCCACGGTTCAGGCCGCTGGCCTGGCGCTGGATGTCCCGCCGTTACGCAACTTCTTCCTGGAAAGGTTGCTGCAGCGGCTCGAGAAATCTTATCAGGAACGTGAAGGGGATCCCGAGAGGCTGTTGCACGACCGCTGGTTCGGTAAGCACCTTCAGAGTTTCCTGCGGCGGTTGATCAACGAAAGGCCCGCGGCCGCGCGTGCGATCCTGCGTTTCATCGGCACCTGGGTCTACGATGTGAATCGCCGGAGTGATGCACAACGCGCCGGTGTCGCCACCCCCGCCACCGTGGTGATCGAGCCCACCGATCGCTGCAACCTCAACTGTCCTGGTTGCTACGCGAAGAGCACGACGGACGGCTGCGACCTGCCGTACGAGCGCCTGGTCGAGATCGTTCAGGAGGTGATCGACATGGGCGTGACCCTGGTTACTCTCTCCGGCGGCGAGCCCTTCCTGCGGGAGAAGGTCGACCGGTCTATTACCCGTCTGGCCGAGCGGTTCAACAATCGCGGGTTTCTAGTCTACACCAACGGCACGCTGCTGGACGATGAACTTGCCGCTCGGCTGGGAGCCGCGGGCAACATCTTCCCGGCGATCAGCGTGGAAGGGTTCGAGCATCAGACCGACGCCCGCCGCGGCCACGGCATCTACGCGCAGAACCGCCGCGCGCGAAAGCTGCTGGGCGACCACGGCGTGATGACGGGTTTCTCGGCCACGGTAACACGCGAGAACTGCGAAGCCATCTGCACCGACGGCTTTATCGACCTGCGGATCGAGGAAGGGGACATGTTCGGGTGGTTCTTCCTGTTGCAGCCGATCGGTCGGTCGCCTCGTCCCGACCTGATGGTTACGGCCGAACAGCGGGCCACGTTGCGCGAGACCGTCTACCGCTGGCGCCAGGAGGATCGGCCGATCTTCCTGGGCGACTTCTGGAATGACGGCCCGCTGGTCGGCGGCTGCATGGCCGGGGGAAAGTACTACTTCCACATTTACGCCAATGGCGACATCAGCCCGTGCGTCTTTTCGCCGGTGGCCTGCGGCAACATCTTCGACATTATTAATGGTCGGAGCGAGTACGCCAGCCTTACCGAGTTTGTCCAGCGGCACCCGGTCTTCCTGGCTTTCCGCGACGAGCAGGGCCGGATCATCGACCGGGCTCGCCCATGCCTGTTGATTGATCATCCCGAAGCGTTCCGACGAGTTGCGAAGGTCAACGGCTGCCGCCCGGCCAAGAATATTTCGGTCGGCTATCTCGACGGAGAGATCGCCCGCGCCGTCGACGATGTGGCCGAGGCCTGGGCGAAGATGGTCCCCGGGCTGCCTCCCTTGCCCGCCGAGCGTGAGCGGCGGGTGGGCACCGGGGCGTCGGCCACAAACTCCAGCACACGTGAAGCCTCGCCCCGATTTCGCGAGTCGGCGGCATGAGCCGGTCAGCACCGCGGGGCACTAAAACAGCACTGCGGCGCCCCATTTCCTTGCAAGAACCGGCACGCCCAGCCACGCCGCAGGCACGCCTTAGTCTCCTACTCACGAAATCGTGTGCAAGAGCGGCACGAAACTGCGTTATGGGGCAACAAACCCCCCTCCCCAGACGGGTGGGGGTAGGAGAAAAAGTTCGACTGTGCGGAGCCGGACGAAGCAGAAAAAGGGAATGGCTCTGAAGCCTCCTGATCGAGTCAGGTGAACTGAAGTATCAGTCTCCGCGGGGAAAACGGTGTTCCCGAAATCGGGTGTGCCTTGATCATAAGCCGGGGATCCAGTGAGGTGCAACCCTCTCTGGCTCCGGCTACGCCGGGTTAGGTTTGCATGATCTCTCGATACGCCGTGAAATCGTCGTACATGCGGTGGAAAATCTTGTGCTTGGCGTCGTGGTAGCGTTTGACCTCGCCAACGGCGGGCTCGATCGTGTCACCAGCGCTGGTCATCGCCGCCATGGCGCCGAGTACGCTCTTGGAATCTCCCGCCGCAACCGCGCCCAGCACCGCCGCCCCAAGTAGCACGGCTTCGGGCTCGTATGGGAGGATGATCTGACAGCCCGTGATATCCGCGTGCTCGCGCAGGAAAACGGGGTTCTTTGTCCCACCGCCGCAGGCGAAGACCGTGTTGATCTGGTAGCCCTTGGAATTCATCGTGTCGATGATGTGGCGCGTACCGTGGGCGATGGCCTGGATCGTCGCCAGGTACAGCAGCGCCAGGTCGTCGATCGTGTCAGAGAGGCTGAGGCCCGCAACCACGCCGCGCAGCGTCGCGTCGGCTCGCGGCGAGCGGTTGCCGTGGAAGTACGGCAGGATGTGCAGGTCGTGTGTGAGCTGCGCCGGGGAGTTCGACTTCCTCGCGAGCTCGTCGAGACGGTCATTCAGCGCTTCGTAGACGGTCTGCCCGGACCTTCGGGCTTTCTTTCGAACCTCGGCGGCACGCGGGTGAGAAAAAATGACGTGATCGACGAGCGCACCGGTGGCGGACTGCCCGCCCTCGGTGAGCCACATGTCGGGGATCATCGCCGAGTAGTATGGTCCCCAGACGCCAGGGACCGAGCGGGCTTCGCGCGAGACGGCCATGTGGCAGCTTGAGGTGCCGCCGATCAGCGCCACGCGGGATTCGAGCGCGTCGGGCGTGAGCTTCTCGTCGGCCACGATGGCGCCCAGCACCCCGAGACCACCGGCATGGGCATCGATGATGGCGACACCGACCGGAGTACCGCGGTTGAGCCCGAGCTCCCGGGCGGCAGTGCTGCACAACCCCTCACCGATCGGCTCGCCCATCGGGCGCACGCGCTGCCCGATCCGGCGATACTCATCGTCCACGAGGTCGCCGAGGCCGATCTGCCGGAAGAAGGATTCGTCCCAGCGGCCGACGCTGCCGGGTATTTGCGGTTGCTCGTGCCCGAGGTAGGTCCACTTGCAGACGGTTGAGCACAGCGAGCGCGTATCGACGCCCGTGGCCTTGTAGGTGAGGAAATCGGGCAGGTCCAGGAAGCGGGCGGTGCGCTTCCAGCTCTCCGGCAGGTTTTCTTTGATCCAGAGCAGTTTGGGCGACTGCATCTCGACGGACATCGTGCCGCCAACGTACCGGAGCACCTCGTGCTGCGTAGTGTTGATGCGCCGCGTTTGGTCGAGGGCCCGGTGGTCCATCCAGACGATGACGTTCTGGTCATCATTCTCGGTGGGGCTGACGCTGACGGGTCGGTCGTTGGCGTTGAGCGCGACCAGTGAGCAGGTGGCGTCGAACCCGATGCCGCCGATGCGGTCCGCTGTAACGGCGGCGTCGGCCAGGGCCCGTCGCACCGCATCACAACAGCCCCGCCAGATGTCGCCGGAGGACTGTTCGACGAAGTCCGGCTGCGGTCGCCAAGTGTTGATCGGCCGGCTGGCAGCGGCAAGCATCCGGCCGTTGTAGTCAAAGATGGCGGCCCGGGCGCTGCCGGTGCCGACGTCGATACCCAAGTAAAACCGACCGTTGGGAACTGTCATTTTCTTGCTCGCTGAGTAGACGCAGGGGCCGTCGCGGAGACCCATCCATCCCCGACAGTTTACCGAAAATGGTCAGCTTGGCAGCCCCCCGGAGAACGGTGCTGGAGGCCCCGGCCTTCCAGGATGGGCCACCCGTCCACCGTCGCCGTTGCGCGATCCGCGGGTCGCGCTCACATGTCGCGGGAGCGTGCCGGTGGCGGGACGTCGAGCGGGACGTCGATCTTGGGTAGCTCGATGAGCTGATCGCCGCAGCGGAGCTTGCCCGTTTTCAGCAGCTCTTCGACGTACGGCCGACAGGTGCCGCAACCGGTGCAGCAGCGGGTGGCCGCCACGAGTTCCTCGATGTCCTTGATGTTGTACCGCCGCGCGTAGGCCATCAGCCCGAGAAAAGGCAGCTCCATACATTCGCAGCGGGTCATCATTGGTCTGACAGAGCGTACCTGCCCAAACGAGGTATCGTCCGCCGTGCGGACCGTTCGGTTGCCGACATCATAAACGCGGCCTCGCGGGCAGGCGGCCGGCGCCCAGTCCTTGCAGGCCCAGGGCGGAACCATCTTCCGCTGACGCCACTCCGCTCCCGGGGCGATGAGCTGTCGGCCGCTGGCGAGCACCCGGTGCGCGAGTCGCGGAATCTCGCATCGCGCCAGAGGCATGTTGGGTCTGGCGCGGCGGGCTTGCGTCTGGCGCGTGCGGTCATGGTCAACTTTTCTCCGTCCGGCGGCAGAAAACCGCCGGAACTGCTATAATAGGGTTGATGCCCAAGGAGCTCACGATCATCTTCGAGCTCGGGGAGCAGGGGTGGTGGATCGCCACCATCCCCGAGGTTCCGGGCGCCTTCTCGCAGGGGCGAACGAAAGAGGAAGCCCGCGAGAACGTCCTCGATGCGCTCAACGAGCTCATGACCGCCCGGCGGGAAATGGCGCTGCGCCAGCGCGGGGCGTCCTCGGAAGTCGAATCCGTTCCGCTGGGCGGCTAGCGCTCCGACGGGGGATCAATCCCGAGCTCTTTGCAGATCGCCAGCACGAGGCGCCCGTCGATCTCATTGTGACGCGGCACAGGGCCGGTCTGACCATTGGCGGGATTGAGGAAGATCGAGTGCCGCGCGCCCTCGCGGATCATCTCGCAGCCGTGTTGCTCGAGGTGCTGCACCAGCTTGCGGCGCTTCACGTCGTACCTCCGGGCAATGTGCCCCGATCCGGTCTTCAGTGTCCGGACCTGGGGGCGCCGGCCGGCGAAGCCTCGAATTAGGACACCCTCTCGCGTTTCGCGGGATCAGTGATCTCCAGAGACCGTATCCAGGACGCC
>JBHHZX010000233.1:0-6639 GCA_046758265.1 Phycisphaerae bacterium | reverse complement strand
GGTTCTGCGGGCGTAAGGCGCACCGTGTCACCACCCAAGACGGCACGCTGTTTACCATCCCGTGCGAAGCGATCTTCAACCAGCACCCGGGCGTCTGCCGCACCGCGTTGCTGGGTATCGGCGAGCCCGGCCGGCAACACCCCATCCTCTGTGTCGAACTCGAGGCGACGGACAACCGTGTCGACCAGGACCGGCTCACGAAGGAGCTGCTTGCGCTAGGGCGGGCGAACGACCTGACGAAGGGGGTCAAGAGCGTACTTTATCATCCGGCGTTTCCGGTGGACGTCCGGCACACTGCGAAGATCGTCCGCGAAAAGCTCGCCGTCTGGGCTGCGGAGCAACTCCGGTGAGCTCTCCAAGCGACAAAGCTCATCGGCCGTTTAGGGCACTTGTCACCGGCGGCGGCGGCTTTCTCGGGCGCGCGATCGTTGAACGGCTGCGGGCACGCGGTGACCAGGTCCGCAGTTTCGCCCGCGGTGATTATCCCGAACTTGCACAACTTGACGTCGAGGTGCTGCGCGGCGACGTGGCCGATGCCAACGCCGTGAGCACGGCCTGCCGCGGTTGCGACGTCGTGTTTCACGTTGCCGCCCGCGCCGGCGTCTGGGGCAAGTACGAAGAATACTACCGGCCCAACGTGCGCGGCACCGAGAACGTCATCGCGGCCTGCCGCGCAAATGGGGTTTCTCGGCTGGTGTACACCAGCTCTGCGAGCGTAGTTTTCGCCGGCGGCGACCTGGAAAACGCCGACGAGTCCACACCCTACCCGGCGCGTCACCATTCGCATTACAGCGCGACGAAGGCGATTGCGGAACAGAGTGTTTTGGCGGCCAACGACGATCATTTGCGTACGCTGGCACTGCGGCCGCACCTGATCTGGGGACCACGCGACAACCATATCGTTCCGCGGCTGGTCGCCCGCGCCCGAGCCGGGCAGCTTCGACGAATCGGGCCAGGCCACAACAAGGTGGACTCGACCTACATCGACAATGCCGTCGACGCGCACCTGCTCGCAGCCGACGCCCTGGGGACGAATTCCAACGCCGCCGGCCGGGCGTATTTCATTACCAACGGCGAGCCGCGGCCGGTCTGGGAGCTGATCAACGGCATTCTGGCCGCCGCCGGTGCGCCGCCGGTGCGGCGCAAGCTTTCCTGGCGCACTGCTCGCACGATCGGCGGTGTGCTTGAATTCGTGCACACCGTCTTTCGTGTTGAATCCGAGCCCCGCATGACACGTTTTATCGCCGACGAGTTGGCGACGAGTCACTGGTTCGACATTTCCGCCGCCCGGAAAGAACTCGGCTACAAGCCGCGTGTCTCAATCGATGAAGGCTTGCAGCGGCTGGAGCAGTGGTTCCACGAGACCGGCGGCGCTGATCAGAGCCACAAGCGCGAGCGTGGGGTTTTTCGCCGGAAACACCCCACGATAGGACCCGCTCGCTCGCGCTCGGGGCTCTGAATGCGTGTCGTCCCCGTGCTACTGGAGCCTCCGCCCCGCCGCATCTGGGAAGCGCGGTCGCTACTCGCTATAGTGTTGGAGTTCGGCATCGAATTGTACGTTGAGTCGCTGGTGGTCGCTGGCGCGGCGGCCGTCGGGAAAACCCGGACACAACGAAAGCTTGAGTGCCATGGCAACGAAACCCAGCGTGATCGTGGTCGGGGGCGGGCTCGGCGGCCTGTGGGCCACCCTGCGCGTGGTCGAGAACGGGCTGCCCGTCGAGCTGTTCTCGCTTTTTCCGGTCAAACGCTCGCACTCCTGCTGCGCCCAGGGCGGGATCAACGCCGTGCTCGACATCAAGGGACAGAACGACTCCGTCTGGCAGCACATCGTGGACACCATCAAGGGCGGCGACTATCTGGCCGATCAGCCCCCGATCAAGAACCTGTGCGAAGAGGCGCCGGGCATCATTCGCACGTACGACCGCATGGGCGTAACCTTCAGCCGTACGCCCGAAGGGATCATGGACCAGCGCCTGTTCGGCGGCGTGAAGAACCGCCGGACGTGCTTTGCGGGCGCGACCACCGGCCAGCAGCTCCTTTATGCCGCCGATGAGCAGGTCCGCAGCCACGAGGCGAACGGGTCGGTGAGCAAGTACGAGGGTTGGGACTTCCTGTCGCTGGTGCTCGACGGCGCGGGCGTCTGCCGCGGCATCACGGCCATGGATCTCAACACGACGAAGGTTCACGCCTTCCGCGCCGACGCGGTCATCCTGGCCGCCGGGGGGTTGGCGCTGACCTACGGCCGCTCGACGATGTCGAGCAATTCCACCGGCGCACCGGCGTCGCGCGTCTACCAGCAGGGGGCCCAGTTCGCCAACGGCGAGTTCATCCAGTTCCATCCCACGGGCATGCCGGGCCATGACAAGCACAGGCTTATGTCGGAGGCCTGCCGCGGCGAGGGTGGACGCATTTGGGTGCCCCGCAAAGCCGGCGATACCCGTGACCCGCGCACCATCCCCGAGGAGGAGCGCTTCCACTTTCTCGAAGAGTGGTACCCGGCGTACGGCAACAATGTGCCGCGGGATGTGGCCTCCCGGGCGATCTGCCGCGTCGTCCGCCACATGGGTCTGGGCGTGGACGGCCAAGACATCGTCTACCTGGACTTGACCCACCTGTCGAGGGAGTTCTTGGAGACAAGGTTGGGCGGCATCCTGGAGATGTACCGGACTTTCTATGGCGAAGATCCGTGCATCCACCCGATGAAGATCTTTCCGGCCACGCACTACTCGATGGGCGGACTCTGGGTCAGCTACGAGAAGGACGGGCAGACCGGCGGCATGGCCCGCGTCCATCCCAAGAATCACGCCACCAGCATCCCCGGCCTGTACGCCTGCGGAGAATGTGACTTCGCCTACCACGGCGCCAACCGTCTGGGAGCCAACTCACTGCTGAGCGCCTCGTTCAGCGGCCGGGTCGCCGGTGACGCCGCGGTCGCCTACATCAAGAACCTGGCCAAGAGTCAGGATGAGCTGCCGGAAGGCGCCTACGAGAACGAGCGGAGGCGGCAGGAAGAGATCAACCAGGCGATCATCACTTCGGACGGCGGTGAGAACCCCTTCACTCTTCATCGAGAGATCGGCGACCTGATGCGTGAACACGTGTTTGTCGAGCGAAGCAACGAGGGGCTGGATAAGGCTCTGGACGGCATCAAGAAGCTCAAGGAGCGTTCCCGAGGGGCCTCGCTCGATGACAGAGGATCGTGGGTCAACCAGTCGCTCTCGTGGGCGCGACAGGTGCAGGACATGATCGTGCTCGCGGAGGTGATCGCCAAGAGCGCCCGCCTGCGGGATGAATGCCGCGGGTCGCACTACAAGGCGGAGTTCGAGCTGAAGATTCCCGAGGGCAAGTTCGAGGGGGACCCCGAGTACGACGAGTACAAGGCCAAGTGGCAGGCCAACAACGAGAAGTGGCTCAAGCACACGATCGCCACACACACCGACGAGGGTCCGCAGATCGACTACGCGCCGGTGGACTTGTCCGTTCTTGCGCCCGAGAAGCCCAGGGACTATCGGTAAGCCGGGGTCGAGGAAGAGAAGGTGGCCCAAGAAATCCACTTCAAGATCAAGCGCCAGGCCGGCCCGGAGACGCGGCCGTACTGGGAAGAGTTCAAGATGCCTTACGAATCCGGGCACAACGTCGTCTCGGCGCTGATGTACCTGCGCGAGCACCCGATCAACGCGGTGGGCAAGAAGGTTCCCCCGGTCGTCTGGGAATCCAACTGCATGGAGGAGGTCTGCGGAGCGTGCGCGATGATCGTCAACAGCGAGCCCCGTCAAGCCTGCGCCGCACTGGTGGATCAGCTCGAGCAGCCCATCGTGCTCGAGCCGCTGACCAAGTTTCCACTGGTCCGCGACCTCCAGGTGAACCGCCAGAAGATGTTTGACGCCCTGCTCAAGATCAGGGCCTGGGTACCGATCGACGGCACGTACGACATTCACCGGCATGCGCCGTTGATCTCTCCCGGCGAGCAGTCCCTCCGCTACCTTTTCTCGCGCTGCATGACGTGCGGCTGCTGCATGGAGGCCTGCCCGCAGTATCAAAAAGATGCCGTGTTCATGGGGCCCGCGCCCCTCGGACAGGTGCGGCTGCATAACTCCCATCCCACCGGCGGCTATTTCAAGGAAGACAGGCTCCACGCCCTCATGGAGCCCGGGGGCATCTCGGACTGCGGTAACGCCCAGAACTGCGTCAAGGTTTGCCCCAAGGACATTCCGCTGACCCAGGCGATCGGCGAGCTCGGCCGCCAGACCACCATCCAGTGGCTGCGCGACCTGTTCCGAAATTAGCCGGTCAAGAAACGCAGGGGCTGGCGCTCCCGCCGAGAAAAGGGGTAAGTTCAATTTCCTCCTCGCTTTTTGCCCTTGGATCTGTTGGCTTCGCGTTAGAATTGAGTTTCTCCCCTCTTCTCCGGCTGATCGCTGCCGGTTTGCAAAAAACAAGCCCGGGCTCGTCCCAACAGAACCAGGCCGAATAGAATTCAGTACTCGATCGCGGGTCGAAGCTCTCCGTTGTCGGTCGGCCGCATGCCGCCGGCCGGTGTTGAGTCCCTGGCCGGAGTTACAGCGTCGGTACCATGGCAAAGAATCGCGTAGTCGTAGTCGGCGGCGGGCTGGCGGGGCTCGCAGCAGCGATGAAGCTGGCCGAAGACGAAATCTCCGTCGACCTGATCAGCCTGGTCCCCGTCAAGCGCAGTCATAGCGTCTGTGCCCAGGGCGGCATCAACTGCGTGAACAAATTCACACGCGCCCAGGGCGATACCGAGTGGAATCACTTTGACGACACGGTTTACGGGGGCGAGTTCCTCAACAACCAGCCGCCGGTCAGAGAGATGTGCGACTGGGCGCCCAAGATCGTCGATCTATGTGATCGGCTCGGCGTGCCATTTGACCGCTCGGACGAGGGCAACCTGGCGGTGCGGCGTTTCGGCGGCACACTTTACCAGCGCACAGTGTACGCGGGCGCTTCGACCGGCCAGCAATTACTCTACGCCCTCGACGAGCAGGTCCGCCGGTGGGAGGTCGAAGGCCGCATTGCGAAGTACGAGTTCTGGGAGTTTCTGGGGCCGATCCTCGACGACAACCGCATCTGCCGCGGCTGCGTGGCCCAGGACATGTTCTCGCTGGAAATCAAGGCCTTTCCGGCCGACGCGGTCATTCTGGCCACCGGCGGCTGCGGGTTGATCTTCGGCAAATCGACCATGTCGATGGTCTGCACCGGAGGTGCCAACGCCCGCGCTTATCAGGCCGGCGCGATCTACGCCAACGGTGAGTTCGTCCAGGTGCACCCGACCGCGATCCCCGGAGCCGACAAGTTGCGGCTGATCAGCGAGGCGGCCCGGGGCGAGTCCGGGCGCATCTGGGTGCCGCGGACGCCGGGCGAGCCGCGCCGCCCGAACGACATTCCCGATGCGGAGCGCTGGTACTTTCTCGAGGAGAAGTATCCGACGTACGGCAACCTCGTGCCGCGCGACATCGCGACACGCGAAATCTTCGCGATGTGTCGAGACGGTTACAGCGTGGATCCGAACAGGTACGCCGTCTATCTCGATCTGACCGAGCATGCCACCGGCCTTCCGCGTGAAGTGTTGGCAAAAAAGCTCGGCGCGATCCTCGAAATCTACGAAAAATTCGTCGGTACCGACCCGCTGTCCGAGCCGATGAAGATCTTCCCCGCCGTCCACTACAGCATGGGGGGCCTATGGGTCGATTACGAGAAGGACGAGCACACCGGCGGCCTGCGGCTGGATTCGCCGCGCAATCAGCAGACCAACGTCTCCGGCCTGTTCGCGATCGGCGAGTGTGACTATCAGTATCACGGTGCCAATCGTCTGGGGGCGAACGCCCTGTTGAGCTGCATCTTCTCCGGCTTGATCATGGGGCGGGCGCAGCAGTCGTGGCTGAAAAACCTGCCCGGCGGCAGTGCTATGGAGCAGCCTTCCAGCCTCTTCGACGACGAAATCAGGAAACACACCGAGCCATGCAAGGCGCTGGTCGCGCGTGCCGGCACGGAGAATCCGTACCTGATCCACCGCGAGCTGGGCGAGTTGATGACGCGGAACGTCACCGTCGTGCGTGACAACGACGACCTCGGACGGACGCTCGGCGAACTCGACCAGCTCAGCGAACGCTTTGAGCGGGCCGCGTTGTCGGACCGCGGCACGTGGACGAACCAAAACCTGAGCTTCACGCGGGCCCTCGGCGACATGATCCTGCTCGCCAAGGCGATCACCAAGAGCGCTCTCTTGCGCGACGAGTGTCGCGGGGCGCACTATAAGCCGCAGTTCGTAATTCCCACGCCGACGGCGCGTGAGCCGGATGAATTGAAGCGGCAGGCGCACGAGTGGTGCCGACGTTATTCCGAGCAGAATCAGCAGTGGCTCAAGACCACGCTTGCCAGGCACACGCTGGACGGGCCGGAGATTACGTACGAGCCGGTTGACGCCACGTTAGTTCCGCCGCGCCCGCGGACCTACGGCGTCAGGGGAGCTGAGATCATTGAGCAAGTGTGGAAGGAGGAATTCGCCGGCAAGCAGGCTCAGGCGGCGCGAGCTGCGCCGGCGGCGGGCGTCGCCGGGCAATGAACTATCCTAAGAGCCTATCCCACAACTGTGGCACAGGTTTGTAACCTGTGTGTTCACCG
>JBHHZX010000232.1:0-6643 GCA_046758265.1 Phycisphaerae bacterium | reverse complement strand
GTTCGTTTTCCGGCACCTGCTTCCCAGTCAGCATTCAGCTCCAGCGTCCAGCCGTCGCCGGCGAGCGGGCGGGCCGTCGGATCGCTCGGCGCCGGCACGACGACCTTTGACCAGTCGTTGGCGATCAGCGCGCCGCCGGTAACATCGAGAATCCCCCACGCGTCGCTCATCTTCATCTTCGGATAGACCTTGCCCAGGTCATCCAGCGGCTGGATATCGCGCGGATCGAACTGAAACTGCATGCTGTGGATCGGGATGATCAGCACGGGGCCGGTCAGAAAGCGCTGGCGGTATGTCGCGAGGCGATCCCGCTTTGCCATCTCGCGGGCGGCTTCCGCGGCGATGAGCTCCTCTGCTTCGTACGCCCCAGCGCGCTCCTTCGCCGCGGTCCGGAGTTCTTGGGGCAGCGCGACCGACAGCGCTTGCTGGAGCAGCGCTCCCAGGTCATCGCTGGCGCTCAGGTCCGTACGCCAATCGGCTTTGGCGCGATCCAGCAGCAGTCCGTACGCCGGGCCTGATACGTAAGCGAACGAGCGTGTCAGAGTCGGCCAGCCCTTGGCCCGCTCGAAGTTCCTGAGCGCCCGCTCGATTGCAGCCGAATCTGAGTCGGCCGACAGCCGCACGCCGGTGTACTCTGCCAGTCCCTCGGCCGTCTCGTCCGCGCGCTCCCCGGCCGCCGCGTTGGGGAACAGCGAGCGGCGGTAGGCGCGGAAGGTCAACGCGTCGGTGATGGCGCGGCGACGCTCGCGGTCCGAGTGCTTCAGCGCCGCCTGGAGGGCGCGCCACTCGAGTTGCAGCCAGAGGCGGCCGTCACGGGTGTCGAGATGGGTTGTGGTGCCGTCCGTGGCCGAGAGCCCGATTTCGGTGGCCGAGAGCCCGAGTTTGGGTTGAACGCGATGAAACATCTCGTGGGCCAAGGTGAGCATCCGCTCGCGCTTCTCCTTGGGTAGCGGCCAGGGAAGCATCACCCACGTGATGCCGGCCCAGTCCTTCGCAGTGGCGGCGATCGTCTCTTCCGGCGGCAGCGTACCTACGAAGACCCCGTCCTGTTGCGTGAGCAGGCCTTCACGGTCAGCCTGGTTTGCGATGACGGCGTGCGTCTTCGGATCAGCGAAGAGGATCGGTCCGCAGAGCGTGACACCCCACAGCCGACCGGCGTCCTTCTCGCATAGCTGCTGCGCTTCCTGAAAGCACTGCCGGGCAATCTTCGGCGTCAGGGCTGCGTCGAGCAGCTCGATCTCCGATTCCTCGGTGGCCGAGCCGGTCAGGAAAGCGGCACCGGCGACGAGCACCGCCATGCCGCGAAGCAACAGCCATCGGTCGGGTTTCATCGTTTTCGCTCCTCGCAGAACCGGGATTTCCCGGATAAGCGCGCCGGGTGCCATGGGTAAGCGGAGCTTACCCGTGGTCCCTTGCACGCACGAGCACGGGCAACCTTCTGGTTGCCCATGCCACCCAGCCGTGGAACTCCAGCTTGAGACCGCCGTCAAAACCGAGCCGTAACGCCTCCCTGCGTCCTTCACCCATTGGGCTGCCCGCCCATCTCAGGCCGCCATGCCGAAAACCCCGTGATTCATAGGCCCAAATCCATGTCTAGTATACCGCACCATAGACATCATTTGGGACATCCGGGCTTGAGTTTTGTGCAAGCTTAACCCGGCCTGCGCAAAAGCCACAGCCATTCGACGTTTCCACCGTGGCCCGCCAGTGGGCTTTTGATTTCCTGCCGGATCTCCCAGCCTAGTTCCGCCACGTCGGTCCGACAGGCAGCCAGTACCTCATCGAGCCGATCAGCGGGCAGCACGCCGCCACGCAGCCACGCCTTGGGCGCCTCGTAGTGCGGCTTGACCAGCGTGACTACAACCGCCTCAGGTTTCAGCGCCCGGCGCGCCGCCGGCAAGATCAGTCGCTGCGGCGTCCAGCCGACATCGATCGTGACCAGGTCGCAGCGCTCGGGGCAGGTGAACCGCAGCGCGTTGGTGCGTTCGCAGACCACGACCCGCTCGTCTTTGCGCAGCCGATAGTCGAGCACGCCGTAGCCAGGTTCAACGGCGTAGACCTTCGCCGCCCCGTGTTGCAGCAGGCAATCCACAAACCCGCCGACGTGGCTGCCAAAGTCGGCGCAGACATGTCCAGTCACGTCCAGCCCGAACGCATGCAGCGCGGCGTGCAGCTTCTGCCCGCTGCGCGAGACGTATTGCGGACTCGCGTCGGTCATGGCTTGAACGGGCGGCGGCGGACGACCGTCCACGCCCCGGCGGGCGAACGCTCGAGCTCGACCGCCACGTACTTCGGCGTCCATTCGATCCCCTGGCCGTCAATCCGCAGCACGATGCTGCGATTTCTGGCGAGCGGGAGCCCTTCGCGCGTCAGCCGCAGGAGGCTGACGTTCTCCGTTGTAAGCTCCAACTTCCTTGGGGGCGTGACCGTCGCATGGACCCTGGAACGTCGCGCGGGATTAATCTGCTCGACGATCGACAGATAGCGCGGGGTTTGCAGCTCGGGCTGCTCCGGTTCGTCCATCTCGATCGTGGGGGCGGCCGAATCCGCCGCTTCGTCACGGGGGGCCTCCACATTTGTCTTCTCGGCGCCGACGGCCTGCGGCAGCGACGGCTCCGATTCCTCGGTTTCGTCTGCTGCGCCCGAGTCCGCAGCGCGTGGCGGCGCAGCGGTTATTGCCGGCGTTGGCGACCGCGTGCAACAGACCAGCCCGAAACCGAACAGCAAAGCGAACCCGGCCACGCTGATAACGAACAGTCTGGCACGGCTCACAGACACTAGCCCCCTCCTCCGCGGCGGAAGGAATACCTCGAGTTGATCCGGTCTCGTCGCGTCGTTCGCTCGGTCACGTTCTACCTTCCCCCTTCTTATACCGGATCACCGTGGAGAAGTCGCGCGCCGACCGCCAGTGTACCGTGCCTTTACGTCCGCCGTCCACGTGCGTAAAGTCCCACCAGTGCGAGTGTTGCTGCTCGTCATGGCCCGCCGGCCGAGCGTGAGTCGATGTCAACGGCGTTGCAGAGCCAACGACGACTACCGAGCCTGCTGATCGTTAACCGCAACTTCGTGCTGCTCTGGGCGGCGTACGGCATCAGCGCGGTCGGCGACCACCTGAGCGAGATGGCCTTGCTCTTCGAGCGGCAGGCGATGGAGGGGCTGAAAGCGACGCGCATTCAGGCGCTGCTGACGTTCGGCTTTTTCCTGCCGTTCGTCCTCGTGGCCCCGCTGGCCGGATGGTGGGCGGACCGTTTCAGCCGCAAGTGGACGATGATCGCTTCGGACCTCATCCGCGCGGCCGTCATGATCAACCTCGCCTGGCTCGTGCCGGCGCTCGCCGGTTTGCTCGTTCCGTATGGTCTGGGGGACTTTTCCGTCGTGATCCCGCTGGCCTGCGTGGGGGTGTTCGCCGCGTTTTTCTCACCGGCCCGGCAGGCCATGTTGCCGACGCTCATCCGTCAGGACCATCTCGTCCGCGCCAACGCCCTGATCAGTGCCCTCGGCACGATCGCGACGATCCTCAGCGCGGTGATCGGCGGATACCTCGTCAAGTACGCCGGCGCGCGCTGGAATTATCGCCTCGATGCCCTGACGTTTGTGCTGAGCGCCTTGCTGCTGGCGTTCATTGCGATGTCCCAAGCCCGCGTGGTCCCACACGCGAAACTCACTGGCGTTTGGAGACCCGTGATCGAAGGCTTTCGCTATGTCCGCCAGCATCGACGGGTCCTACAGCTAATCCTGCTCGGCGCGGTCTTCTGGGCCGCCGCCGGCATCGTCATCTCGGTCGTTCCCGCGCTGGTCCGCGACGTTTTCGGGGGTGACATTTCGCACGCCGGGCTCTATCGCGGCCTGTTGGGCATTGGGCTGGCGGCCGGCGCAGCCGTCATGACCATCGTCGGGCCGGCCATGCCGTTGAAACTGCGCGTGCTCGTGGGACTGGCGGGCGGTGGGTTCTGGGTGCTGGCGCTCGATGCGGCGTACGTGCTCAAATTAGGCAAAGTGTTCACGGGGCTCTGCTTGATCGGGATCGGCGGCGCCGGTGCCGCCCTGCTGGTCACAATCATGGCCAGTCTCCAGCGTTTCGTGCCCGACTCACGCCGTGGTCGCGTCTTCGGCGTCTCCGACATGACCACGATGACCGCAATGGTGCTCGCGACCGGTTTGCTCGGCCTGCCCAATATCCCCAACCTGGACGCATACGTGCCCTATCTGCTGGGTTTCACGGGCCTCGGGCTCGGGACGGTGTTGTGGCTCACCTGGCGTGGATACCGCCGGAACGAAACCGTCTCACCGTTTCTGAGCCTCCTGTGGAAGCTCGGTTGCTTTTATGCGCATTTCTGGTGCCGACTGCGGCGCGACGGCATCTGCACCATCCCGCGCGAGGGGCCGGTGATCCTCGCGGCCAACCACACCGCCGGCATCGATCCAATCGTCATCCAGACCACCACGCTCCATCGCCTCATCGGTTTCGTCGTCGCGCAGGAATACTACGAAAGGCCGATCGCCGGCTGGCTCATGCGGCAGGTCGGCTGCGTGCCGATTGACCGGGAAAACCCCGGCAAATCGTTCCTCAGCGCCAGCCTGAGAAAGCTCCGGGCGGGCGGCTGCCTCGGCATCTTTCCCCAGGGCACCTATGCTCCCCCGGACCAAACCCAGCCCGAGGTCAAGTACGGCGTTGGCGTGCTGGCACTGCGCACTGGCGCTCCCATCGTTCCGTGCCACATCAGCGGCACGAGCTATCGCGAAAACCCGTTCGCGGCGTTCTTCATCCGCCACAGCGTCCGCATCAAATACGGCCCGCCGATAGACCTGGCGGAGTTCCGCGGAAGAGAAAAGGACCGCGTCGCCGCGCAGCAGGTCAGCGAGCTTATCATGTCAAAGATCAACGAGCTCGGGGCGTCCGACGAACGGATAGCGTCCCATAAGGGCTCCTGCAGCACGCGGTGACAATAGGTGCAAAAGAATACCGTCGGGACGGGTGCCATGGGCAGGCCTTGCCTGCCCGTGAGCCCTCGCGCGCCTGCGGGACACCACCAAGCACGACTGCCAGCGACTCGCGGGAATGGCGACTGCTCGCACTGGCGGTGCTGCTGCCGCTGCTCGCCGCAATCCTGCTGTTCAAACTGAATGTCCCGCTCGGCAAACCCGGCAAGTTCGTCTACCTGTATTCGCCCATCGTCTCGCAGCGGCTCGCCGCGCTGCCGAGTGCGCTCCTGCTGGCGGCGTTGCTCGGCGGCGGAGTTTGGCTCGCTTTTTCAGGGCGCAAATGGCGGTGCCGTGCGGGTTTCTTCCTCGTGACGCTGGGCTGCATGGGGGGCGCGGGCTGGGCCTTCTTCGCGCCTCCGAGTTTTCGCTCCCAGCATTTCTTCAATATGCAGTCTCCTTCCCACGACGGGGCGTTTCTGACCGAAGCCTCGTACGTACGCCGCCTCGGTGTGAGAAGCTATCTCCCCCACTTCCCCCGGCGCGCGCAAGCGCCGCCGGAGGAAATGCGCGGCACCCGCGTCCTCAGCAATCCGCCGGCAACCACGCTGCTGGCAGTCGGCGTGATCAGCTTGATGGAACGAAGCCCGCGGCTGACGCGTGCGCTCCACGCTCTAGGCACCGATCAGGACTTGCCGCCTGAAGCCGCCTTACTGGTGACCGTTTCAACGGGGTTCGCGTGCGCTTTACTGTTGCCGTGGCTGCTGGCCGCGCCGTTTGTTTACGGGTCGGGCAGGCTCTTTCTCTCGCCGCCGAGCGCGCTCGCGTTTGCCCTCGTTTGTCTGTTCTCGCCGATGACGCTGTTGTTCAGCCCCGGCAAGGATCCGGCCCAACTGCTTACCGTCGCGCTGCCGCTGTGGCTGTGGCTGCTGGCGTGGCGTCGTAGGCGGAGCTGGGCGGCGGCCCTGGCCGGCGGCGCGTTCGTTCTCGCCTGCCTGGTGAGCCTCGTGCACGTCTGGGTCGCCACTGTCGTCTGCGTCGCCACCTTTCTTGGCACCAGCGCAGAACAGCGGGGACGTTTCATCCTGCGCACCGGCTTGCCTGCCCTCTGCGGGATGCTGGCGGCCATCGGCGCTCTGGCCCTGTTTGCGGGCTTGGACTTCTTTGCGACCGCTTGGTCCGTCGCGGGCTCACAAGCCCAAGTCACGCGCGGCGACAACGCCATGCCTTTCGTCTGGCAGCTCTTGGGTGTTCCCCTTTTCGTGCTTTTTGCGGGGCCGGCCCTTTGGAGCGTGGGGTTGTGGCTACCGCTCCGCCGCCTGCGCGACGCCGAAGCTCGCTTCGGGTTCTACCTCTTGCTGGGCTCCGTGGTGGTGATGCTGGCCACGGTCGGGTTCACCAACCTCG
Source organism: Phycisphaerae bacterium (assembly GCA_046758265.1). Taxonomy (GTDB): domain Bacteria; phylum Planctomycetota; class Phycisphaerae; order UBA1845; family Fen-1342; genus JALSRY01. Next base: position 316 of record JBHHZX010000232.1, on the reverse strand, counting down.
AAACGCCACGCCTTTGGATTCCGTTCACGCCGTTGCTGCTGCTAGGGCCGGCGTTGCAACTGCCGGCGTTTCGCCAGCCGACGAAAAGGTTGGCCGTTCTGCTGGCAACGCTCGTTTTCCTGCAGTTTAGTGCCGCAGCCGCACAGTGGTCGCTGATGGACATGCGGGAAGCCGAAACGAGACTCCTCCAGCGCCAAGACGGTGGCGCGCGGTTTTTCCACTGAACGATCGGCAGTCACGGCTGGGCGGGAGAATTCGTGGCCCGCACACGGTGTCATTCCGACAGAGCGAAGCGAAGGAGGAATCGGGCTCCGAC
>JBHHZX010000231.1:0-6661 GCA_046758265.1 Phycisphaerae bacterium | reverse complement strand
ACAACACCGGCCGCATGAGATGCCGAATTCGTTTGACCTCGCGACGCGCGCCGCCGGCTAGTCCTCCTCCTCGGCCTTCTTCGCGGCGGCGACGATCTGCTGCTGGATACTGGGTGGGACGACGTCGTAGCGATCGAACTCCATCGCGTAGCTGCCCTGTCCGCCGGTAACGCTCTTGAGCTGCGAAGCGTAGCCGGTGACTTCGGCGAGCGGGACGGTGGCGTGGATGGCCACCTGGTTGCCCGGCAGCATATCCTGACCGAGAATCTGCCCGCGCTTGCCGGCCAGATCGCGGGTGATGTCGCCCATGAACTCGGTGGGCGCGGTGACGTCCATGTTGACGATCGGCTCCAGCAGGATCGGCTTGCACTGCAGAAAAGCCTTTTTGAACACCTGCCGACCGGCGATCTGAAACGCGATGTCCTTACTATCGACCGGGTGCGTCTTGCCGTCCACCAGCGTCACCTTGACGTCCACCACCGGGTAGCCGGCGAGCACGCCCTTTTTCATCTGGGCCTGAATGCCCTTGTCAACGCTGGGGCGGAAGGGCTGGTCGATCGACCCGCCGAAGATCTTGTCGATGAACTCGTAGCCCTCGCCGCGCGCGGCCGGTTCCAGGTCAATGAAGACGCGGGCAAACTGTCCGGCGCCGCCGGTCTGCTTCTTGTGCGTATATTCGACGTACTTGGCCGGGCCGGAGATCGTTTCGCGGTAGGGGATTTTGGGCGGCTTGGTATCCACGTCGAGCTTGAAGTAGCGTCTCATCTTGCTGCGCAGCACGGTCAGGTGCACGTCACCGAGGCCCTGCATGACCAGCTCGTGGGTGTCGGCGTCCCGTTCGAACGTGAAGCAGGGGTCCTCTTCCGCGAAGCGCTGCAAGGCTCCACTGATCTTGTCGACGTCGCCCCGCGCCTTCGGTTCGACCGCCAGCGCGAACATGGGCGTCGGCAGCTTCGGCAGCGCGATCGTCCCGTCGCTGGCCTTGTCGAACAACACCTCGCCGATCTGCATATCGAGTTTGGCGAAGGCAACGATGTCGCCGGCAGTCGCAACTTGCACTTCGTGTTGCTGGTCGCCGCACAGTTTGAGCAGGTGCCCGACCCGCTGCCCCGTGCGCTGGCCACTGGTAAAGACCGAGCTTTCGCCTTTGATGGTGCCGCGCAGTACCCGGGCGAGCGAATACTTGATGTTGCTGCGCGGATCGGAAGTGATCTTGACCACCTGCGCCACGAAGTCCCCGTCGGGCGCGGCCGCAACCGAGGTCTGGGAGGCATTCTCACCCTCGCCGATGGTCAGGAGGCGATGCTTGCCAACCTCCGGCGACGGTGCGAACAGCACCAGCGCGTCAAGCAATTCCGAGATTCCGATCTCGCCGCGCGCATTGGTGAACAGAACCGGAATCAAGTGGCCGCTGGCCACCGCCTTGGCGATCGCCGGCTTGAGCTGTTCCTTCGAAACGCTGGCGGCCTCCATGTAGGCCTCCATCAGCGTGTCGTCGGTCTCGACGATCGACTCGACCAGTTGGGTATGGCACTCGGCTACGTCGAGGACGTCGGCGGCGCCTTGCTCGCTTTCGAGCACGTCGATGACCCGCTGGCCGCCGTCGGCCGGCAGATCGATGGGATGGCAAGCCGCCCCGAAGGCCTCGCGAACGCCCTTGAAAACGTCCTCCGGATCGGCGTTGTCGGCGTCGATGCGGTTGATGACGACCATGCGCGCCAGACCATAGTCGCCGGCGGCGCTAAACATGCGGCGGGTGTTGACGCCGATGCCGGCCGCCGCCGACACCACGATGACCGCCGTCTCCACAGCGGCGAGGGAGGCGATTGCCGTTCCGCAGTAGTCCGGGGTGCCGGGCGTGTCGAACGCGTTGATGAGCGTGTTGTGGTGCTCGAGATGATAAAAGGTGGAATCGACGCTTTGCCTGCGCTCCTTCGCCTCGTCGTCGTAGTCGAGCATGCTCGTACCGTCGTCCACGCTGCCGAGGCGATTGGTCACGCCGGCCTTGTGAAGCATCGCTTCACCCAGCGAAGTCATCCCGGCACCGGCGTGCCCGACGAACGCGACATTGCGGATATCGGCTGCTGCTCTGGTGGCCATGCAGAGGCCTCCCTTCAGAACTACCAGGATCTCGTGGGCATGCAAAGAACATGAGTATAGCAGCTTGCAAAAGCGTGCCAAGGGCCGACGTGGAAAGGTCACCCCTGTTCACGCGCAGGGGTGAGCGTCACGACAAAACATGCCCGCTCAAAGCAGCGGGCATGCCACCCATCCGACGTGGCAAGGTCATGCGGAAGGAGTGCGCGACCTCCGCTTCATAGTTTCACCTTTGGCGGGGAGCGGTGTGCCGCAGGAAATGTAGCGGCCGGGCTCCGTACCGGCCGTAGACGCTTGACCGGCGAGACGCCGGTGCGACACACGGCAAGACGCCGGTGCTACACACGGCAAGCTGGTAGGCGGGGCCGAAGGTCCGGTGCTACGGGGACGGCACGCAATCAGAGCCCCGAGCGCGAGCGAGCGGGTCCTGCCGCCAGACGGCTTCCCGTAAAAACCCCGCGCTCGCGCTTGGGGCTCTGATCAAGGCCGCCTAAAGTGTCACGCGCCCATGCGGAACAGATGTTGCTGGGATTTCGCAGCGTCGGACACCCCGCTCCGACGCATCTCTCAGTCGTCTCTGCGGCTGCGTCGGACTCGGAGAGACTACGAAAGCCGGGCCTCCTGGTGGTTTATAACCACCGAACGGGCTCGCCACTTCGGCGGCCCAAAGATGATTGAACCTCTTGAAGGAGACCCGGCCATGACGATTTTGGCGATGGATCTGGGCAAAGGCAAGTCCGTGTTCTGCAACTTCGACACGCTGACCGGCGCGGCGGCAACCTCACGACCACTGGCAGGACGGCCGGCGGGCTCGCGGCGGAGTTGTGCGATACAATTTCGCTAGGCGGTTTGCCCGGGGCTTCTCGCGGCGCTGGCAATGACGCGTGCTCGGCGGGCGGGCCAGCGCGAAGTCGAGGCCAACGATGCCAGACTCGGCCCCTGTGGGATCAGGCAACGCGCAACTGACGCTGCGCGACCATCTGGCGATCGATCGCACAACGCTGGCGAACGAACGGACGCTGCTGGGGTACGTCCGGACCGCGCTGGCGCTGGTTATCGTCAGCGCGTCGGCTTTGAAGTTCCTTAGCTCGGCTGCGCCCGTCGTCGTGGGATGGACCTTTCTCGCGATCGGCGTGGCCACGGTTCTGGTCGGTCTGCGGCGCTTCTGGCAGATGAAGCGGCGAATCGAGGGGCTGCCGCTCTAGAAACCGGCGCCGGGCCACGTGTAGTATGGGGTGCGCGCGAGCGCGGCCCAGAGGTGGTGCCCGTCGCGGCGGGCCGGAGGCGGGCAGCGACTCGCAGGTGGCAATCGATGAACACACACAAGCCCGTCAGCCTGAATCTGAACGTTCGCGGCCTGGGCCCCTCGGCGACGCTGGCCATCAACGAACACTGCCGCAAGTCGCGCCAGGAGGGCCGCAACGTTTACAATCTGGGCCTCGGGCAGTCCCCCTTCCCGGTGCCCGACTCCATCATCGAGGCGTTGCGGCTCGCCGCACCGCAGAAGGAGTATCTGCCGGTCAAGGGGCTGCCGGCCTTACGCGCCGCGGTTGCCGACTTCCACCGCAAATACGACGCGATCGACGCGCATCCGAACGGTGTCCTGATCGGGCCGGGCTCCAAAGAGCTGATGTTCCTCTTGCAACTGACCTACTATGGCGAGATCATCATCACCACGCCGTGCTGGGTCTCCTACCTGCCGCAGGCCCGCATCATCGGCCGCAAGGTAAGCATGATCCACACCACGTACGAGCAGGGCTGGAAAGTCACCGCCGAGCAATTGGCCCGGTCGTTCGAGCTCGTCCGGGATGACTACCGCCCGCGACTGCTGGTGCTGAACTACCCGTCCAACCCGTCGGGCCAGACATATACGCCGGACGAGCTGAAGGCAATTGCCGAGGTAGCCTGCCGGTTCGAGACCATCATCCTGTCCGACGAAATCTACGGGCAACTGCACCACCAGGCTCAGCACGTCTCGATCGCGCAGTACTACCCGGAGGGCACGATCGTCAGCTCGGGAATCTCGAAGTGGTGCGGCGCGGGCGGCTGGCGGCTCGGCACCTTCTGCTTCCCGCCGGACCTTTACTGGCTGCTGGACGCGATGGCCGCGGTGGCCAGCGAAACGTACACCTCCGTCAGCGCGCCGATCCAGCATGCCGCGGTCCACGCGTTTCGCGGCGGGGTGGACCTCGAGCGGTATCTCTGGCACGCGCGGCGGCTTCTGACCGCGCTCGGCCGGCAGTGCGCGGATATCCTTGAGGCGGCCGGTGTGCGCGTGCACCGACCGGAAGGGGCGTTCTATCTGTTTCTCGACTTCTCGCCGCTGCGCGAGCGACTGGCCAAGCGCGGCATCGACGGGGGCGCCGCGCTGTGCAGCCGTCTGCTGGGAGAGGCTTCGGTGGCGATCCTACCCGGCGTGGCGTTCGCGCGGTCGCGACGGGAGCTTACCGCCCGACTTGCATACGTTGATTTCGACGGCGCGCGCGCCCTGGCTGCGAGCGAGGGCATCCCACTTCATGAGGAGCTGCCGGCAGACTTCACCCACCGTTGGTGCGAGCGGGTTCTGCACGGCGCGGAGCGAATCGCCCAATGGGTTTCAGCCTAGCGGCCGCCGACAGCTATCCGTATTCGGCTCTCCGTTGTCAGCGCCGGTAACGGCCACCGCATGCCGCGCTTGCTCGGGTTTGCGCCCGCGGGCTAACATGCCTTCATGACACGCAGCGCACAGCAAGGTGGGCGTCAACCGGAGACATGCCAAACCGCGGAAACGAAAGACGCCCACGACCTGCCGCCGACGGCGCGGGGGGGCCTCGACTGGAAAGACGCGGCCCTCCTCGCTGGGATCATGCTACTCGCCTTGGGGCTTCGTCTCACCTACGTCATGCAGTTGCGCAGCAGTCCGCTCTTCGAGCATCCGCAAATGGATGAGCTCTATCACGACCAATGGGCTCAAGCGATTGCCAGCGGCGCGACCTTCATCGAAGGCCCGTACTTTCGGGCCCCGCTTTACCCGGCCTTTCTGGCGGCCGTCTACACCGTGTTCGGCCAGGGCTATCTGGCGCCGCGGGCGGTCCAGGCGCTGCTCGGTTCCCTGAGCTGCGGGCTGCTGTTTCTGATCGGCCGACATGCATTTGGCCGGGCTGTTGGAGCTGTGGCGGGTTTCGCCGCCGCGAGCTACTGGATGTTGATCTACTTCGACGGCGAACTTCTGATTCCATCGCTGATCGTCTTTTTGGATGTGCTGCTCATCTGGCTGTTGCTGCGTGCCGCCCGCGCTCCCGGCCAGCTCGCGTATGGATTGGCCGGCGTGGTGTTGGGCTTGTCCGCCATTGCGAGGCCGAACATCCTGCTGTTCGGGCCGGCGATTGTGATCTGGGTGGCCGCCAGCCAGCGCAAGGAACTGAGGCGAGCGCTCGTGTATCTCATGTGCCTCGCGGCCGGGTGCCTCCTGGCGATCCTGCCGATCACGGTCCGCAACTATGTAGTGGGTCGGGACGTGGTGCTGATCGCGTCACAAGGCGGGGTGAACTTCTACATCGGCAACAACCTGCAAACCGACGGCCGAACCGCGATTGTCCCCGGCACGCCCGGCAATTGGTGGGGCGGCTATTACGCGACGATCGCCCGGGCCGAGCGCGCGCGCGGCCGGAAGCTCAAGCCGTCTGAGGTCTCGCGGTACTACTACGAGCAGGCATGGGAGTTCATCCGTCAGCAGCCGGCAAAGTTCCTGGCGTTGACCAGCCTGAAGCTGAGCTTGTTCTGGAGCCGGTGGGAGATCTCGAACAACAAGGGTGTCTATTTCTGGACCGAGCGTTTCACGCCCATCGTCAAAGTGCTGCCGCTCCGCTTCGCGGTGGTCGGTCCGCTGGGCCTGCTGGGCCTAGTGCTATGCGGGCGCCGGCGTGGCGCGCTGTTTCCGCTATGGGGATTCGTGGCGGTGTACATGGTGAGCGTGGTGCTGTTTTTCTGCACCGCGCGGTACCGCGCCCCAATCCTGCCGCCGCTGATCTTGCTGGCGACTTGGGCAGCGTTCCAAGGTATCGCCGCCGCTCGCCGCGCACGCTGGTGGCCTGTGGTCGGCGGTCTCGTGGTGCTGGTGCTCGCGGCGGTGTTCGTCAACGTTACGCCCGGCGCCGGGGCGTTCCGCAATGATGCCATCTCCTACGTGATGTTGGGCAATGCGTACGACGAGCAAGGCCAGCCGGAGTTGGCGATTGAGAATCATCGCCAGGCGCTGGAACTGGACCCTGACTATCTCACGGCGCGCTACAATCTCGGCACCCTGCTGGGCAAGTCGGGCCGGCTGCCCGAAGCAATCGCGGAGTTGCGTCGCGCCCTCACCGTCCCGCCCAGGCTGGAGTACGGCGAGACGAAGGCAACGGTCGCCTCGACCCACCATAACCTCGCCAACGCGCTGTTCGAAAGCGGTGCTCATGCCGAGGCCGTCGAACACTACCGGACCGCCATCAAGCTGTACCCGCCCGGCGCGCAGGGTCAGGCTCAGTTTGGCCTGGGGCGGGCGCTGGTCGCGCAGGGCGAAACCCGGCGCGCGCTGGGACACCTG
>JBHHZX010000230.1:0-6664 GCA_046758265.1 Phycisphaerae bacterium | reverse complement strand
CCGGTAAAGCGAGTCGCGTTCGACCGGGATGCAGCCGGCTTCGCGGATCAGGCGTTTGATCTGTTCGACGGTGAGTTCCTGGCGGTTCGTGCCGCGGCCTTCCCGCTTGGTAATGTCGTACCACACGACCGTGCCGTCGAAATCGTCCACGCCCCAGTTCAGCGCGACCTGCGCCAGCTTGGGCGACTGCATGATCCAGAAGGCCTTGATGTGCGGAAAGTTGTCGAGCATCAGGCGTGAAACCGCGAGGGTGCGCAGGTCGTCGAGGCCAGTCGGCCCGGGCAGGTGGGCGAACTCGCTGCCTTCCGGGATGAACGGAAGCGGGACGCAGCAATTGAAGGCGGCCTTGGCGATTGCGGATTGACGATTGACGATTGACGATTGCGGATTGCGGATTGCGGATTGGTTGCCGCCCGATCCCTTGGTCCCTCGGTCCCTTTGCCCCTCCCCTCCGTGGCTTCGTGGCTTCGTGGCTTCGTGCCTCCCTTCACGGCTACGTCCGGCACGAGGGCCGGACGCTACATTCCGACCCGTCGCTGGCGCTCCGGGTTCGGATTGCCCGGTCGGCGAGGCGCCGGCCGCTACGTTGGCGAGCGACACGTCCTGATGCTCGCGGAGCTTGATCAGGTGATTGAGGCGCTGCTCGACGCTCTCGACGTGGCCGTAGAGCATGGTGGCGTTGCTGGGGGTCCCAAGGTCGTGGGCGGTGCGGTGCACATCGAACCAATGTTTTTCGCCGACCTTGGCTTGGAAGGCCTCCTCGTGGACGCGGTCGTCGAAGATCTCGGCCCCGCCGCCGGGGAGGCTATCCAGGCCGGCGTCGCGCAGCGCGATCAACACCTCCTGGATGCTCATCCGCGGCCTGACGATCCGCGTGAAGTGCACAATCTCGATCGCGGTGAACGCTTTGATGTGCAGGCCGGGACAGCGCTGCTTGATGGCCCGGCACATCTCGGTGTAGTAGCTGAACGGCAGCTTGGGGTGCAAACCGCCGACAATGTGCACCTCGGTCGCGCCGCGGTCGGCAGCCTCGGCGGCAAGCTCGACGACCTGCTCGATACTCAGCTCGTACCCATCCTCGCCGGCTACGCCTTTTTTCGAGTAGGGCCGGTAGAACGAGCAGAACTTGCAACGCAACACGCAGTAGTTCGTGTAGTTGATGTGGCGGTTGATGTTATAGAACGCCCGCCGGCCGTGCTTGCGTTCGCGGACGATGTTGGCGAGCTGTCCGAGCGTGAAGATGTCGCGCGTGCGGTACAGCGCCAGCCCATCCCCGGGCGTCAGCCGCTCTCCCGCCAGGACCTTCTCGCGGATCGGCTCGAGCGCCGGGTCGAGCACTTTGTTGGCAGCGGCAACCACGCCGATCACCTCCGCGCCCTGCGCCGCAAAAGACCGCCACGATTCGACCTGTTCGCGACGACCTCCAGTCTGCGCGCCTGGAAACCGTTGGGGAGATTTTACCGAGAGGTCTTGCCTTTTCCCAATTGGGGGTGTTGCGCGCAGCTTCCGCTACGGGCAGTCGGTCCCGTAGAACGCGAGCAGGCTGGCCAGGTCGAGAAGCCCGACGCAGCCGTCTCCGTCCAGGTCGGCGGCCGAATCGAACCCCGGATCGCCGGCGCACGAGCCATACGCGGCGAGCAACTGCGCCAAATCTTCCAGCCCCACCGAGCCGTTCCCGTCGAGATCCTCGGGACAGTCGCCGGGAGCGGGTACGATCGAGAAGTCGGCATTGCTGATGTCGTAGTAGTCCGTAGCGGAGTTGTCCATGCGGACGCGGACGCGGGCCTGATCGGTCACCGTGTTGGGGAGGGTCCAGTCATACGTGTGTACGCTTCCGCCCGACGGATCGCCGACCGGCAGGTCCATGGCGATTTCGAGCCAGGGCCCGTTAGGTCCGGTAGCGGAGTACCACAAGTCCCAATTCTGCGTATTGTGCTGAATCTGCACGTGCCAGGTAATCGTGAACGTCGAGCCGACTTCGAGGACCTCGCCCCCGTTGGGGACGTCCAGGATGACGTGGGCCCGCGCGAAGCCGGTACCCCCCACTATGAGCACCAAAAACAACCCGAGTTTGTGTCGAAGCAACATCGAATTCTCCTTCCCTGCGGCCGTCAGCGGCCAGCCAGTCGTTGCGAAAGATGGGCAACGCGTCAGCCCGATTCACACCCAACGACCATGTTATTCACGAGGGGACGCGGTGGCAAGCCAAAGTGTTGCCCTGATGACCGATGCGACGTCTCGATCCGGCGGCGCCGCTCACATCGCAAGCTGCGCGCGGCAGGAGTGCAACGGCGCTGTGCCTGATCGAATCTGCGCCGCCCTTTTCGGAGGACGAGACCTCGGTCGCTACAACTCGCGGAAGCGGGCCGTAAAGTGCCGCAGGGCCGGCGCCTCAGAGACGATTTCGAGACCCCGCAGCGAATCGCGCTGCTGAAATACCTCGATGATCGCCTCGACCACGTAGTCGACGTGACTCTGCGTGTACACTCGCCGCGGGATCGCCAGGCGCACGAGCTCCATCGCCGGCGGTGTGTGGCCCTGCCCGAACATCACGCTCCCGATCTCGACGGCACGGATTCCGGCATGACGATACAGACCGCACACCAGCGCCTGCCCCGGGAACTGGTGCGGCGGAATGTGCGGGCAGAAGTGCCTGGCGTCGATATAGATCGCATGCCCGCCGGGCGGCTCCACGATTTGGATGCCGCCGGCCAGGAGCTTCTCGCCCAGGTACTCCGTGCTGCGAATGCGGTATTGCAGGTAATCTTCGTGCACGACCTCTTCAAAACCCTGCGCAATCGCTTCGAGGTCGCGGCCGGCCAAACCGCCGTACGTGATGAACCCTTCCGTCAGGATCAGCAATTCGTCGGCGCGCTGGGCCAGCTCGTCGTCGCGTAGCAGCAGCAGGCCGCCGATGTTGACCAGGCCGTCCTTCTTGGCGGAGATGGTTGCGCCGTCCGCGAGATCGAAGACGTCGCGAACGATCTCGCGCACGCTGCGGTCTTTCTGCCCGGGCTCCCGCTGCTTGATGAACCACGCGTTCTCGGCAAAGCGGCACGCGTCGAGGAACAGGGGCAAGCCGTACTTGTCGCAGATCTTCCGCACACCGCGGAGGTTTTCTAGGCTGACCGGTTGCCCCCCGCCGCTGTTGTTGGTGATCGTCACCATGACCAGCGGGATTCGCTGGGGCCCGACTTCCTCAATGAAGCTCTCGAGCTGCTCCAGATCCATGTTCCCCTTGAAAGGGTGGCGGGTGGTGGGATGCTTGCCCTCCTCAATCAAGAGGTCCACGGCCTGCGCGCCGGTGTGCTCGATATTGGCTCGGGTGGTGTCGAAGTGGCTGTTGTTGGGTACCACTTTGCCCGGCCCGCCGACCAGTTCAAACAGGATGCGTTCGCTGGCGCGCCCCTGGTGCGTCGGCAGAATGTGCGGAAAGCCGGTAATCTCCCGGATCTTATCTTGGAGTACGTACCAGCTTCGTGCGCCCGCGTACGATTCGTCGCCCCGCATGATCCCGGCCCATTGCAGGCTGCTCATCGCGCCGGTGCCGCTGTCGGTCAGCAAGTCGATCAGCACGTCGTCGGCGTGAATGAGAAACACGTTGTAGCCGGCCTGGCGCAGGATCGTTTCACGTTCCTCGCGCGTGGTCATGCGGATCGGTTCAACCACCTTGATGCGAAACGGCTCGATGATCGTTTTCATGGCGAATCCCTTGCCTAGCGTACGCCGCCGGTCAGCGCGGCCACTTTCATCACGGCTCCCATTGGCGCAACGCGGCCAGGTGGTGCTCGGCCTCGGGGCCGATCATCGCGGTGACAGCATCCTCGTGTGCTGCCCGGGTCACCCGTTCGTAGTCTCGCCGGGCAAACTCACCCGCAATCGCGCTGCCCCACAGCGCGAGGCCGAGCACGAGCCACGTCCCAGCCGCAACGGTGCCCAGACGCGCCAGGAAGTCGGATGTTCTGCCTGGCGGCAAGCGCTCTAACAACCCGCCTGCCAACACGAGTATCAGCGTTAGGCCGGCGGCAACAAATGGATGGTGCCACCAATACCGAAGGCTGGAAAAGTCTCCACGCAAGTCTTCACGGACCGACTCCGGCCACAGGTAAACCCACGCCGCCCCGGCGACGGTGACGATCCCCGCCACGACAATCGCGCGCAGGCTCAACCGACCTGCGCGAATCACAATGCGGCCGCGACCGAGCCACGCCCACCCAAGCAAGAGCGCCGCCACGCCGGCTGCCAGCGTCGCCGAGCCAAGCCAGGTGGTCAGCGCGAGGCGGTTGACGAGGCGCTCGTGAACGGCCGGGGCGAGCGCGGGCCTGCGATAGGCGTCCAGGATCGTCATGGGACGCTCACGGGCCGCCCGCCGATACGCCGAGCGCCACGCGCGAAGATCTTGCGTGATCGCTTGCATTTCCGGCGTTGTGGTCGCGGCGGAATCCGCTTCGAGGCTCTCGGCGAGCAGGTCCGCGGCGAGCAGTCGCAAGCCTGCCGGGCCCGCTTCGAGTACCCACTGCCTTAGCAAGCGATACAACACCTGGCGGCAGGTCGTGGCCGCCGCCGCGTCGCCCGCCGGGTGGCGTTCGTTGATGACGCGCCGCACCCGCTCCACGACGAACAGTAGAAACGGGCCGTGCGGCTGACCGACGGCGCCGACGGCCAAGCCGTATGCCGTACCGGGTGCGAGGAGCAGCGATTCGTACGCGCGGGCCCAATGCTGCGCCAATGGTGCTTGATAGTGGGCGAGATCGGCGCGCTGCATCCCTTCCAAGAACAGGCGCGACGAAGGCCACCAGTTCCCCAGCGGCTCGTCAAGCTGTTCCATGAGCCACATCCGCGCCGCGACCTGTTGCAGGCGCCCTACTTGGGACCGGGATTGGATGGCTACCGCATCTGCAATAATAGATTGCAGCCGCTCGGGCTCGACCTGGCCCATAAGAGCACCCGCGAGTGTGTCGCTCGCCAATTGGAGCGCAAACGCTTCGCGCACCTCCGGCGGGGCGCTGCGCAGTGACCGACGGAGCGTCTCTCGCCGCAGTTCGACCGGCAGGAAACGCGGCAGTGTGCGGACGAGCGGGAGCCGCACGCACAAGCTGACCGCATTCCATCCCGCCGCGACGCTCACCAGCAGCGCGCCGAGCAGCACCATGACCGGCACAGCAAGCGATGGCTTTCGCAACTCGCCGGGCGATCTGCGTTTCATGTCCGCAAGCTACGCGGGGCAGTGATCGAGGGCAAGCAGGGACCGACTGCCGAGCAACAGCGTCGCGACGGATGAACTACTTCGACACGAGCCCGATGAGGCGGTAGACCAGCCGGGCGGCCAGGAATTCGGTGACGGTGCTCGGCGGGATCGGGCGCACTTCCACAACGTCGGCCGCGACGATCCGCCGCTCGTGGGCGACGGCCGCGAGCAGGTCGGTCACCTGGTACCAGTCGAGGCCGCCGGGCTCGGGCGTGCCCGTCCCCGGAGCGTAGGCCGGGTCGAAGCCGTCGATGTCAATCGTCACGTAGACCGACTCACCGAGCGTCTGCACAACGTCACGGATCCAGCCATCGGCCTGATGGCATCTGCGGGCTGGAATGATCTTTTTCCTGGCTGTGCGAATGAAGCGCGCCTCCTCGCGGGAGTAGCTGCGAATCCCCACCCCGACCGCCTCTGCGCCCAGATCGTGAATACGGCGCATGACGCAGGCGTGACTGTAGGGCGAGCCCTGGTAGACGTCGCGCAGGTCGGCGTGCGCGTCGATCTGGAGCACGCTCAACGTCTTGTGCTTCGTTCGTACCGCGCGCACCAGCGCGGAGCTGATACCGTGCTCGCCGCCCAGACCGATCAGGAACTTGCCGTCGCGAACGACCTTGCGGGCAGCTTCGTAGATGCGGTCGTGCATCGCTTCCGGGCCGCGCGCGTCGGGCTCTAGTGGATCGAGCGTCGCGATGCCCGCGCGATATGGCTCGCGGCCCAGTCCGTCATCGTAATCCTCGAGCTGCCGCGAGGCCGCGATGATCGCTCTCGGACCGTCACGCGCCCCCGGGCTGAAACTCGTGGTCGCGTCATACGGAATCGGCACAACCACGAAACGCGCCGCCGCGTAGTCGGCGTCCCGGCCGTCCAAACCAAGAAACCTGTCGGGCAGTGTTGCGGACATGGCCGAGGGCCCCGGCGTGAAAGCCTTATTCCAGGAAGACCGCTGCTGCCATCACCGACGTCCACAACCCGTTCTTGTCGCCCTCGGCCGACTGCACGCAGGCCCGCGTCGTGACGATCTGTCCGCTCATGCGGTAGATCTCGCGGCGCTCGTCGTAGTCGGCGTCGGGATCGAAATCGAGTCCCAGCGTCGAGGCCAGCATGCTGGCGGCCATGTCCTCCACCAGGTCGGCCGTTTTGCGCGAATTCATGCCGTAGCCGTGGTACTCGGAGATGTATCCGTAGTGTTCGCCCTTGGCGGGAATGGCCAATCCGACGCCGGCCGAGATCAACCGGTTCGGCTCATTGGTGTGTGCGTCGGCCAGCACGCAGTAAGTTATCTGGCCGCCCACGAGATGCTTCAGTCCTGTTCGCCGCGGCACGATCGTGCAGCCCGGCGGGAAGATACTCGACACCTTCACTAAGTTGAGTGGCGCAATGCCCGCGTCGCGCAGCGCAACCTCAAACGATTGC
>JBHHZX010000229.1:0-6683 GCA_046758265.1 Phycisphaerae bacterium | reverse complement strand
CATGGCGATGTCGGGCGACTGCCGCTTGATCGAGGTCAGCACGCAGCACGACTCGTAGTCGAACGCCATGTCGCCGGAGGTGTAGCCGATCTCCTTGATGGTTTCGCGAACGACGTCCGGAATCTCGACATAGGCCTTGGTCGTGACCTCGCCGGCCACGATCACCATGCCGGTCGAGACCATCGTCTCGACCGCGACGCGCGAGAATTTGTCCTGTTCGAGCATCGCGTCGAGAATCGCGTCGGAAATCTGGTCTGCCACCTTGTCCGGGTGGCCCATGCTGACCGACTCCGAGGTAAACAGATGCCGGCTGCGTTTATGCGTCGGTGCCAACTTATGCTCCTCCAGATTGACCGAGAGACGGATACGGATCAAAATCGAGCACGTCCATATCCTAGAATGGGTTAACCAGGCGGACAAGGCGGCCGGTCGCCGACCCCGTCCGGCGGATGAGCGCCAGAATGGTGGGTGATCGTGGGGAGCCTCGCCGTCTCGGCGGCGTTCGGACCGGCGAGACGCCGATGCTACCCCGGATCGGCGAGACGCCGGCGCTACCCATTATCTTGGCGTGGACGCCCACCCGGTCATCGGACAGAATGAACCAGGAGGTCGTTTATGGCCAGGCACGTGCAATGGTACTATCACCGTAGGGGCTGAGCCTCGTGCGGCAAATTGCAAGGGTTCCTTGCGCAGAAAGACATCCGCGTCAAAGAGCAGATTGAAGCCAGCAAGAACAAGTTGGGGCGTGCTAACGCTCTGCGTTTGGCGCGCCAGGCGTCGAAGATCATCGTGGCCAAGGGCAAAAAAGTGGTCACCTTCGACATGAAGAAAGACCGGCCGGATCGGGCCACGCTGCTCAGATACCTGCTCGGCCCGACCGGCCACCTGCGGGCGCCGACGATCATGACGGGCAAGACGCTGTTGGTGGGCTTCCACGACGAGGCGTATCAGTCGCTGCTTTGACTGCCCCGCCGAGGAACAGGTCGGCCGATCCAAACGAGGGGGGGTCGGCGATTGCACGTCCGGGGCAGCGGCTGCATCATGGGTGCTTCGCGACTGCTGGCTCGGCGCGCCTCGTAGCGGAACAGCGTTAATGATGCAGCCTGATGCCTCATAGAACTTACGATTACAGACGCGGTTTGCGAGTCTCCGTTATCGGTCTGTTGATCAACGCTGGGTTGGCGATCATCAAGCTCGTGACGGGCGTCGTGGGACATTCGTACGCGCTGGTCGCCGACGCAGTTGAGTCGCTGGCGGATATTTTCGGCTCACTGGTGGTCTGGAGCGGGCTGCGCGGCTCCGCCCAACCAGCGGCCCAGACCCACCCCTACGGTCACGGCAAGGCCGCGCCGCTGGCCGCCCTGATCGTCGCGTTCATGCTGTTCGGCGCCGCGATCGGCATCTCGATCGAAGCCGTGCGCGAGATCCGCGTGCCACACCACGCCCCCGCCTGGTACACGTTGGTCGTCCTGATCGGTGTGGTAGCCGTCAAGGAAGGGCTCTTTCGACTGGTGCGCCGGGTCGCCCGGCAGATCGACAGCCGTGCGGTGCTCCTGGACGCCTGGCACCACCGTAGCGATGCGCTCACCTCCTCGGCGGCGGCGATCGGCATCAGCGTGGCACTGATCGGCGGCGAGGGATATGAGCCGGCTGACGACTGGGCGGCGCTGTTCGCTTCGGCGGTGATCTTGTTCAACGCCTCGCGGCTGAGCGTCGCGCCGATCCACGAGCTGATGGATGCCGAGGCGCCGCACATCGGCGAAGATGCGCGCCGCATCGCGCAAACGGTCCCAGGTGTGCTGGGGGTCGAAAAGCTGTTCGCGCGTAAGAGCGGCATGCGCTACTGGGTGGACATGCATATCGAAGTCGATCCGACGATGGTCGTCGACCGGGCTCATGAACTGGCGCACGATGTCAAGGACGCCATCCGGGGCAAGATGCCCAACGTCCAGGACATCCTCATCCACATCGAACCGCACAAGCCTGACGACGTCGGGGACGAAAAGTAGCGGCCGGCCTCTCGTCGGCCGATCCGCGGGTGGCATGGGCAAGCGTCTTCGCTTGCCCGTGCGTCGCGACCCTGTTCAGCCACGAATCGTCGCCATCATTTGTTCGAACAGTCGCCCGTTCGTCGCGACCGCTTCCCCTGCGGTGTGCGTCGTCCTTCCGGACCAGTCCGTGAACGTGCCGCCGGCTTCCGTGACCACCGGCAGCGGCGCTGCCGAGTCCCAGATGCTCACGATCGGATCCAGCATGATTTCGGCCCGCCCCGTGGCGATCAGGAGGTAGGCATAGCCGTCACACCAGCCGCACTCGGCGTACACCTTGCCGTGGAGTCGCTCGAAGGAGCGTGCCTTCCCGTGTCTGTGAAAGAGCTTCGGTTCGCCGTGCAGCAAGCGCGCCTGCGAGAGATCGCTCACGTCCGAGACCTTCGCCGACCGCTGCTCCCCGGCCGGCCTCTGCCACTTGCAGCCCAAGCCTCTTGCGGCGTACACCGTTTCCCCGAGCGCGGGCGCGTGAATCACGCCCACGAGCATTTCGCTCTGCCATTCGAACCCGACGAGCACGCTGTAAAGCGGCACGCCGCAGATGAACGAAAGCGTGCCGTCGATCGGGTCGACGATCCAGCGCGCCGGCTCGCGACCCGGCTTCTCGCCGAGCTCTTCGCCGACGATGCCGTGCGTCGGAAACGCCGCCTCGATCCGCTTGCGGAGCAGCTCTTCGGCCGCGCGGTCGGCGACCGTCACCGGCGTGTTGTCGGCCTTCATCTCGTATCGCGCACCGGCGTTGAAGTACTGGAGCGTCAATTTGCCGGCCTGCTTGGCGGCGTCGGTCGCGAAGTCGAGGATCTCCCGAAGCTGGTGGTGGTCCATGATCTGCTGGGGGAATGGCAGGCACAGCCCGCCCTATTTGATTTTCGCGAGTAGCTCGTTGACGGCTTTCTCCATCGCTTCGTCGCGTAGCCCCTTGTGGCGGATCACGCCCTCGTGGTCCAGGATGTAGATCGTCGGCCAGCCGTAGACGTTCCACTGCTTGGCGATCTGGTTCTCGCCCGGCGGGCCGCCGTAGATGTTCGGCCAGGTGATCTCTTCGTCCTTGATGATCTTCTTGAGAGCCGACCGGCTCGAATCGCTGTTGATCCCGAGGAGCGTGAACGGCTTGTCCTTCAACCGTTTGACCATTTCACGCTCGTGCGGGAGCATCGCGCGGCACGGCCCTCACCAGAAGCCCCAGAAATCCAGCACCACCACTTGCCCGCGAAACTGCGAGAGCTTGATTTCCTTGCCGTCTGCGTCGGTCCCGACGATCTCCGGCGCCTTCATGCCAATCTGGAGATGCTCGATCTCGTAGATGTAGCCCGCCGCGTACTCGGCCGCCTTGGCACCGCCATAATCCTTGACGGCTCGCCGAAAGAGTTCCAGCGCCCGCTCCTTGTCGGCGTCCACTTTTTCGCCGGGCCTCCAGCCCGGGGAGCCTTCGTAGCAGGAGTACCCCAGATTGAACGTCGCCCACGCCCGGGCGTCCTTATCCTTGTTGACTTCGAGTACTCGCTCATACAAGGCCATCAGCGGCTTGCTGCCGACGCGGTACCCGGCATATCGCAGCCGCGGGAGGTGCGCCTTGATGGCCGCGTCGCCGGCATGATCCTTCCTTATCTGGTCAACGGCCCACTTCCCGGGCGTCTCAGTGTTCTCGCCGGTCGCAGAAAAACTCGGCCGGGTCTCGTTGATGATCCAGACCAACGCGGGCAGCGCCGCGGGTGTCCCGGCGTGCTTTTCCGCGTACGCCCTGAAGCGCGGCAGAAACACGTCCGTAGGGTTCGGCGGCATATCATCCGCGTTGTATCTGTAGATACCGTCCTCTCCGCGGTACTTCTCCAGCTCCTGATACCATTCGCGCTGTGCCTCGTCGAATTCGCGCTGCAAGGCGTCGAACTCGTCGTCCGCCGAGGCTAGCGGGACAAACAGCAGACCGGTCAGCAACGCCGTTGTTAGTCTGCGTGTTTTCATCGGCTTACTCCCGTTATGCAGATCGTGCTGCGCTCACGGGCGAGATTGTCGCGGGTTATGGGCTTGGTTTCAAATCATTTCTCACGTGCTCGCGACCCGCTCTCGTATCGTTGTCCGATCCCGCGCTACGCTCGGGATGACGCGCCGCTGCGCGGCTACGCCGCCGCCGCTGCCTCGCCGAGACGGTGCCGTTCCAGACGGTTCACGACGATCGCCCCGATCGTGTCGCCCAGTACGTTCGTCGAGGTGCGGAACATGTCGAGGAACGCATCGACCGCGAAGATCAGCGGGATGTAGTAGATCGGCAGATGCACCGCGCTGGCGACCAGTACCATCGTGACCAGCCCCGCGTCGGGGACGGCCGCCGCCCCCACCGAAGCTAGCACCGCCGTGATGAAGATCAGGAACGTCGTCATCGCGGTCATTGTGATGGTGACGTCGTCCAGGCCGCCGTAGATCTGGATCAGGAAGATCACCGCGACGCCTTCGTACAGCGCGGTGCCGTCCATGTTCATTGTCGCGCCGAGCGGGAGCGAGAAACCCGCGACCTTCGGCGAGACCTTCAGCTTCTCGGTGGTGTTCGCGATCGTTACGGGCAGCGTCGCGGCGCTGGAGCGCGTGGTGAACGCGATCATCCAGGCTTCGCGGATGCCGCGCCACAGCCGCAGCGGGCCGACCCCGCCGATTGTCGCGCAGATCGCCAGCAGCACGCAGACGTGGACCAGGATGCCGCCGATGACCGTCCCGCAATACCAGCCGAGTGTCTCGAAGATTCCCGGTCCGTTCTTGGCAACCAGCCAGGCCACAATGCAGCCGATGGCGAAGGGTGAGATCGACATCAGCCAGTGCGTGACTTTCAGGATGACGGCGTTGAGCCCCTGAAAGAACGCGATCACGCTGCCGGCGATCTGCCCGCCGACCACGGTGCAGGCGACGCCGAGCAGCAGCGCGAAAAAGATGATCCCCAGCGAGTTGCGCTCGGTGAGTGCTTGAAAGGGGTTCATCAACAGCGGTTGGAGCAGGTCCTCTTTGAAGATGTCGCCCGCCGTGCGGCTCTTTGCGCCGGCGAGCTTTTTGTAGCGGACGGCTTCGTGTCCGCCGGCCTGTGTGGCGCCTTCTCTTTCAGCGAGCCAGGCCAGGTAGGTCGCGGTCGGCAGTCCATCCGGTCCAGGGGGCTCCTGCTGCTGCGTTTGACGGAACTCGACCCGGCGCTGTTCGAGGGTCGCGACGCGCTCCTGTCGAATCTTGCGTGCGGCGCCTTTCTCTCCCGGCCGAATCGTCAGGACGAAGATAAGGCCGATCACGACGGCGATCGTGGTGGTGCAGACGTAATACACCATCGTCTTCCACCCGATCGCACCCAGCTCTTTGACGTTGGGCAGGCTGGTCACGCCGGCGACGATGCTGGCGAGAATCAACGGGGCGATGATCATCTTCAGCGCACCCATGAAGATCGTCGGGCCGAGCAATTCGAGCCACCAGAAGACGTGCGTGAACAGCGCCGGCTCGGGTTGGCCGGCATCCAGCGCCCGCTTCTGGACCCACCAGAGCCCCAGCCCGACGACCACGCCGATGGTCATGCCGACGAAGATCAGGTTGTGCAGCTTGATTCTCATTCGGACCTCGAATAGGGCACAGGTCTTCAACCCGTGTTCAACTGTGGCACAGGTTTTAAACCTGTGGTGTCACTGGTCGCAACCGGTGCCTCGGGTTTGCCACCGGTCACACGGTCACCGGTTGCAAACCGGTGCCACAGGAGGTTTTGACTCCGCTGCTACTCCGCGTCCTCCGGCACTTCCAGCAACTCAAACGTGTTGCCGTCCGGGTCGGCGATCGTCACGACCCGCGAACCGCCGTAGGTCTCGATCTCGCCAATCTGTCTGCCGCCGTTTTCGATCAAACGGACCAGCGTGGCGTCGAAATCGGAGGTCACGACGTCGAAGCGTACCGTCGGTCGCGTTCCGAGGGCCGGTCGCACGCCCTCCGGCCAGGGTTCGGCGCCACCGAACAGCCGGATCGCCGGTCCCGCTGCGGGGAACTCGAGTAAGGCGAACGCGCTGGCGGACGTAACCTCTTTTTCAACGACGTCGAGTCCGAGCCCGTCCGCCCAGAAGCGCAGCGCTAGATTAAAGTCGTGCACGAAGACGTGGATATCGCCGATCGAGAGCATGTGAGGCGTCCGTCTTGCAGATTCCGCTACAGGCGCTTGGCCGCGGGTGCGCAAAGTCTCGACCGCACCGGCGGCATTCTACGCGAACCGTTGGCCCCTTGAACCCTTGAATCCTCGAATCCTTGGATCGGTTGGCTCCTCACGCCTCACGTCCCCAAGTCTTCGCGGTAGTGCGCCCCCTCGAAGTGGATCTGCTCGACGGTTGCGTATGCCAGCCGCCGTGCATCGGCGAGAGTGTCACCCAAGGCCGTCACCCCCAGCACGCGACCGCCCGAGGTGATAACTGCGCCGCCTTCGCGCTTGGTACCGGCGTGGAAGACCGCCAGATCGTCGCGGTCGGCGTCGTCTGGTAGCCCCGTGATCGGTAACCCCGTATTGTACTTTTCGGGGTATCCGCCGGAGGCCATCACCACGCACAGCGCGTGCCGCTCGTCCCAACGGAGGTCGATCTGGTCGAGTCGGTCCTCGACCGCCGCGTCGAGCACCTCCAACAAGTCGGACTT
>JBHHZX010000228.1:0-6692 GCA_046758265.1 Phycisphaerae bacterium | reverse complement strand
CCGGTTTCAAACCGGTCCCCCAAGATGCCCAGCGGCTGCGCGACATCGCCGACATGCTCGTCAAGAAGAGCGTCTGGATCGTCGGCGGCGACGGCTGGGCGTACGACATCGGCTATGGTGGGCTCGACCATGTGCTGGCCAGCGGCCGCAACGTGAACATGCTGGTGCTCGACACCGAGGTGTATTCGAACACCGGTGGACAGTGCTCGAAGTCCACCCCGAAGGGTGCGGTCGCCAAGTTCGCGGCCGGCGGCAAGCCACAGGGCAAGAAGAATCTGGCGATGATGGCGATGGTCTACGGCGACGTCTACGTCGCGCAGGTCGCGCTGGGCGCTAACGACGCCCAGACGGTGCGGGCGTTCATCGAAGCCGAGGCCTACGACGGCCCCGCGCTGATCATCGCCTACAGCCACTGCATCGCGCACGGCATCAACATGCGCAGGGGGTTCGAAACGCAGAAGCAGGCCGTAGAGAGCGGGCATTTCCCGCTGTTCCGCTACAACCCGGCTCTGGCGGCAGAGGGCAAGAGTCCGCTCCAGCTCGATTCGAAGAAGCCCTCGATCCCCTACGAGGAGTACGCCTACAAGCAGACCCGCTTCAAGATGCTCACCAAGAGCCGGCCGGAGGCCGCCAAGGGGTTCCTCCAAGAGGCCCAGGCGGAAGCGACCGCGCGGTGGCGCTTCTACGAGAATCTGGCGGAGATGTACGCCGCTGCGGCGGCAGTGGGGGGAGATGGGAAAGGCAAGGGGCAGAACTAGGCATTCGAATCAGAACCCCGAGCGCGAGCGAGGGGCCTACTACGGAAGGGACTGTTCAGCATGGACCTGACCACGACCTACATGGGGTTGAAACTCAAGAACCCGCTGATGCCGGCGGCTGGCCCGCTGACAGCGGACGTTGGCTCGATCCGGCAGTTGGAGGACGCCGGGGCGGCGGCGGTGGTGCTGCACTCGCTGTTCGAAGAGCAGATTAGCCATGAGGCGGCTGAACTCGACCAACATCTGGCGGCCGGCACCGAGAGCTTCGCCGAATCGCTCAGCTACTTCCCCAAGGCCGACGAATTCCGACGCGGCCCCGAGGAGTATCTTGAACACGTCGCCAAAGCCAAAGAGGCGGTAGAGATTCCCGTCATCGCCAGCCTCAACGGTGTGACGGTCGGCGGCTGGACGCAGCACGCCAGGCTGATTGAAGAGGCCGGCGCCGACGGGCTCGAACTGAACGTGTACTACATCGCGACCGCCCCCGGGCTGAGCGCCCAGCAGGTCGAAGACCGCTACGTCGAAATCCTCAAGTCGGTCAAGCAGAAGGTGCACATCCCCGTCGCCATGAAGCTCAGCCCGTTCTTCAGCGCGGCGGCCGCGATGGCCAAACGCCTCGACGATGCCGGCGCTGACGCGCTGGTGCTGTTCAACCGCTTCTACCAGCCCGACATCGACCTCGAACGGCTTGAGGTTGTCCCCAATCTCGTGCTCAGTACCCCGCACGAGCTGCGCTTGCCGCTGCGCTGGATCGCCATCCTGCACGGCAGGGTCCGGGCGTCGCTGGCGGCGACGACCGGCGTGGTGACTGGGCAGGACGTGATCAAAATGCTCATGGTCGGCGCCGACGTGACCCAGGTGTGCTCGGTGCTGCTGCGCAACGGGGTCGGCGAGTTGGGCGTCATGCTCAACGACATGAAGGTGTGGATGGACGAGCACGAGTACGGGTCCGTCGAGCAGTTGAAAGGCAGCATGAGCCAAGAATCGGTCGCGGATCCAGCCGCGTTCGCGCGGGCCAACTATATGAAGACGCTGCACAGCTACGACTGACCGACGGGCTCATACGCAGTATTATCCGATTGGGCAGGAAAACACTCGTTGGTCCGCCTGCTTCCGAGGTGAGCGATGCCCTCAGACTCGACCACCGCCAAGCTCGTCGAAAAACAGATGCGCAACTGGGAGATCGCCCGACAGCAGCGCCCCCAGGTCGAGCGGGACCAGGGCCAGAAGCAGGTCGAGGACTTTGTAACGATCTCCCGCGAAGTTGCCGCCGGCGGGTATGCCGTCGCCGAGCAGCTCGGCCGGCGGCTTGGCTGGCCGGTTTTCGACAAGGAAATCCTGCAGTACATGGCCGGGGACAACCAGGTCCGCGCGCGGCTATACGAAAAGATGGACGAGCGCGACACGAATTGGCTTGAGAGCGTGCTGCGGTGGCTGTTGCAGGGCGAATTCCGGAAGGAAGACTACTTTCATCGTCTCAGCGAGGCAGTCCTCGCTCTCGCTCGTCAGGGACCGGCCGTTTTTTTGGGCCGTTGCGCCGATTTGATTCTTCCGGCTGATCGCGGCCTGCGCGTGCGGCTCCTGGCTCCCGAGGAAACCCGCGTTCGCGAACACGCCCGGCGAAACCGGTGCGACGAGAAAACCGCGCGAGCCCAGATCGAGCACATTGAGCACGAGCGGGCGGAGTTCTGCCGCCGTGTATTTGGTCCCGATCGGGCCGCTTGCCCCACGCGTTTCGACCTGACGCTCAACCTTGGACGGGTATCGCAAAACGATGCCGTAGAGCTGATCGTCACCACCCTGAGGCTTCGCGGGGCCCAGCCGACGTAGCAGGTAGCGGTGCGCGATACCGGTGCGCCGTCCGGCTCGGTGGGCCGCCGCCGACGGAAGCCGGCTTCGTCGCTTCCGAGAGGCGCCGCCTCACCCGAGCCCCAAAGCGTCCGGCCGCGCCCTACCTCCTCGCCGATGTTGACACGGCGCAGACCGCTTTGCTTCGGGTCAGACCGTCACCGGCTGGGGAGCCGCCTTCCGCTCGGGAGTGGTCGGCGTCGCCTCCAGCAGCAGTTCCGCGAGCCGCCGGCCCGACAGGAGCATCCCGCCGAAGGTCGGCCCCATCCGCGGCAGGCCGTAGGCGCTGGCCACCGCCATTCCCGCGACGTACAGCCCCGGATAGACTTCGCCGGTTCGCTCGACGATGAGGTCCTCTGAGCGGCGGACGTTCATCGCGCCGTTGCCGGGCACGGTCAGCAGGCCCCGCGCTTCGAGCGTCTTGGCGACGGCAGCATCGTGACCGGTGGCGTCCACGACGAAGGCCGCCTCAATCGCCACCGGATCGACACACGTGATCTGTCGGGGCAGCGACTGCACGGGTGTCCAGTTGATCACCACCCCGGCCACGCGCTCGTCGTCGTCGAGGATCACGTCCTCGACGGAGGTCAGGTTGATGACCTTGACGCCCGCTTCACACGCCGACGCGATCAGCTTCGCGCAGGCATGCGGGCCATCGGCCACATAGAGACCCGGTTCGGCCTGCTGGTACGGCACGCCCAGGCGATCTAATTGCTCCTCGGCAGGACTACGGACGGTGATCTTGTTCATCAGATAGCCGCCGATCCAGAACCCGCCGCCAAGGTAATTGTTGCGCTCCACGAGCAGGACCTTGCGGCCGGCAGCCGCGAGATCACGTGCGGCCACCAGCCCTGCCGGCCCGGCACCGACGATGACCACGTCGCTCTGGGTGTAATCCAGCAGCTCGCTGGCAAACGCCTTCACGATGGCGCTCGTGACTTCCTTTTCACCGACATTTGCGAATGTCGTCATGACATACTCCTTGCTGTTGCCCATACCGACTTGCGGGTGTGCGGGCAGATCGTGTCGCGGGGGCGCTTGTCACCCGGCGACATTCGCTGCCTCAACCAACACAGCTTGCCCGAGTGCGCGTGACTGTACCGTTTGACCGGTTCCGGGTCAACCAAGCCGGCGCACACACTGAACGTCCCAGTCAGCGGTTCCGACCGATTCATGGGGTTCCCCCTCTTTTTGCCTCGCCACGAACACCGGGTCGCGCGGACACGTGCCAACCCGACGGGTGTAGGCGGCGCGTTCGCCGGCCCGGCCGAACGAGCTGGCCCCTACCGCTCAGCCCCGCCATCGCCAATGACGCGCTCCATCGTGACATAATATCGGTCGTGCTTCCGTCCATTGATCGGTCCTCGCCCGTGCAATAGAATGCAGACGCTGGTGTCCTGCTCCGGCCGGCGGCAGGGCGCCCACATGGGAGTGATCGATTTTTCCTTGGTGTCGGAGGCGTGCTGCGCCCCAAGGGTGGGAGCGATTAGGCACGCTTCACGAAATCGGCGATGCTGCCGAGAACGCACGGAGAATTGCATTTCAGAAGCGGCTGGCTACGCCGCGCAAACCTGACGAGGGAGGCGAATCTTGTACGTGCAGCTTACTAACTTGCCAAGCCGGATTTCAGGGCGTCTGTGGCCTATCGGCGTGATCGCCGCTATCGCGCTCGGCCAGGCAGCGGCATCCGCGCAAGACGGCGCGCGGAGCGCTGATTCGAACGTGATCAGCGCGCCGCAGCACGTCGCCGCCGGGCAGACTGCCTCCACGGCGTCGCGCCCCGCGCTGCCGAGTCTGCGCTTTGGGCTCGACCTCACGGCGGAACTGGTTCCGATCGTCCTTGATCCGGTGGATGTTGACGCGCTTCTGGCGGAAGACGCGGCTGCCCCGCCGAGCCCGATGCGTGTCGGGGCTAACCGGCCTGTAGGCGTCGCCTCGACAGACGGGCGCGCCGCACTTCGCGAGGTCCCGGGTGTCGGCAGCGTTTGGAGTGTTGCCGTGGTCTCGCCGGGAGCCCAAGGTCTGCGCCTGCTGCTGAGCAACATGGATCTGCCGCCCGGTGCCGAATTGTGGATGTACGCGCCCAACGCGCCTGGTGCTGCCGAAGGGCCGCACCAAGGCAGGGGCCCGCTGCGCACCGGTGAGTTCTGGTCGAACGTGTTCGACGGCGACGAAGTCCGCGTGGAGTATCTCTTGCCGGAGGACGCCGCCGACGCCGGCTTCTTCCTCATCGAAGAGGTCGGGCACATCTACCGTGGGCTCGAACCACTGGCGGCCGCTGGCGACGATCTGCCAGGCAGGGGATGGTGTCACAACGACGTCATGTGCTTCCCCCCTTGGCACCCGCTGCACAACGCCACGGCTCGAATCCTTTATACGCAGGGCGGCTGGCAATACCTGTGCACTGGTACTTTGCTGGCTAGCGAGGCCGCGGACGAGACCCCTTATTTCGTGACCGCCCGTCACTGCGTGTCCACCGACTCCGTCGCCGCAACCGTGACCGCCCGCTGGTTTTACCAGACAGAGTCCTGTGACGGGCCCGGCGGCGATTACTCGCAGTCGAACAACACGGACGTGCTCTACACCGCAGGCAGCGTGGACATGACGCTGCTCATGGTCCGCGGTGCGCTGCCCGCCGGGCTGACCTGGGCCGGCTGGGACATCGAAAACGTCCCCAACGGCACAGACGTCGCCTGCATCTCCCACCCGGCCGGCGACCGCAAGAAGATCAGCTTCGGCGACAAGATTACGCACCCGTTCGGCGATCCTTACCATTACTTCGGCGTTAGGTGGACCTCCGGCACGATCGAAGGCGGCTCGTCGGGCGCAGGCCTATATCGCGTCAGCAATCAGAGCTTCATCGGGGTGGCCTCGCACTCCGCAGACCCGCTGGGCTGCACCAACCCCGACGGTCCGTCCGGCTTTGGCAAGTTCAAGCGTTTCCACCCTTACGTCGAGACCCTGCTCCAAGCCGGCAGCGACGATAGCTTTGAGGACAACGACACCTGTGCCGGCGCGAGCCTGCTGGGAGCCGGGAACTACGCCGACCTGGTCGTCAAGCACATCGACGAGGATTGGTATCTCATCTCGTTGTTGCCCTGCGAAGAGCTGGTGGCGGTCATGTCGCACACCAACAACTGGGGCGACATCGACGTCGAGCTCTACGACGCCTGCGGCGGCAACCTGCTGGTTTCCAAGACCGGGGCGGCCAACAACAAGGTGGTCAGCTACACCAACGATACGGATACGGCGCAGGTGTACTACCTGCATGTCTTCCTGGGGGATGGCGACGATGATACGCGCAACGAGTATGACCTGGATGTTACTGTCCAGGCGCCAGACCAGTTGCCTGCCCCGACCAACGTGAACGCCTCCGATGGCCTGGCCTGCGACGCGGTGCTCGTCTCGTGGAGTGGCGATTTCTTCGCGACGTACTACACGATCTGGCGCAGCACGACGAACGACCCCGACACCGCCGACCAGGTCGGTCTCAGCACGACGACTTCGTTCATCGACGAGACCACCGAAGACAGCGTGATTTACTATTACTGGGTCAAGGCGCACAATGATAACCCCTGCAGCGAAAGCGACTTCAGCGAGTCAGACAGCGGCTACTCTTACTGTGAAACGCAGCCCTGCCCGGGTGACCTCGATGGCGATAACGACATCGATCTGGCCGACCTGAGCACGCTGCTGGCCAACTACGGCACCACCAGCGGTGCGAGCTACGAGGACGGGGACCTCGATGGCGACGGCGATGTCGATCTGGCCGACCTCAGCGCGCTGCTGGCGGTCTACGGTACGACCTGCCCGTAACGCCGCGCGATCGGAAATCCGGACCTTTCGACGCCCCTGGTGCTGTGTTGCGTCAGGGGCGTTTTGTGCGGCGTGAGACTCCACACACCAGACTCGGCATCAGGAGCCGTCGGGGCGAGGCAGGAGGTCCGGCGGGCCCTCTGGTTGACAGACCCGCCGGCGTGGAAGGGTTTTCGAGCTGGTGGGCAAGGCGGGCGAGACGCCCGCCCTACCCTTTTGATGGTGGGGTTACCCACAACCGCGGCGCCCATCCTCCGGGGCAACCGAACA
>JBHHZX010000227.1:0-6718 GCA_046758265.1 Phycisphaerae bacterium | reverse complement strand
GAGCGCCCGTTCGTAGTACTCGCGGGCCTTGACGCGATCGGTTGCCAGATCGGCCTTTCGGCCCTTGAGGTAGCTTTTCTCGACAGAAAGCGATTCGGCTGACTGCTCGCCCGGCGGCGACAGCGCCGGCGGCGCGACCTGCGGGATCGGCAACGGGGATTGAAAACACGCCAGGACCTTACCACCCGCCGCGCTGATGGTTACGTCAACCGGGGCCTGCGGAGCCGGCGAGCAGACGAGCAGGCGCGGCTCCATCGGCGAGAGGTCAACGCGTTCCGTGAAGGGTTCCCCTTGACTGTCTAGAACAGTGCAGGTGGCACCCGGAAACCTGCTCGTAGCTAAGATGCGCAATTGAAGTTGATCGCCCTCGCGGACGGTCTGCACGGCAACATCCCTGGTGGCGAACTGGAAGCCCGCGCCCAGGCCATGGACCGGATACCACCATTCCTGCCAGGCGACTTCGTCTCTCGGCCACAGCGCTCCGTAGTCGGACTGTGTCGGCAGCGGGCCGCTCTGGACCTCGATGTACGGCCCGTCCTCGTCGGTCAGGTTCTTCTGGCTCACCAGGCCGAAGTCCCAGGTCCCCCAGGTCCAGGCTTTCTTCCCCCCAAGCTCGGCGTGATCCGCCGCCTGCACGATCCCCCGGTCCAGATCCACGTCGTAGGCTCCGAAGAAATCGTACGTGCAATCGACGGCGAAGATCGACGCCCATGTTTCGTAGTTCTTGAGCCAGCTCAGATCCTTGCCCTCATGGACCGGCCACGAAAAGAACCTGCTTCCAGCATGATCCGTGCCGAGGGTCATCGGAAAGATGAATCGCGTACCGGACCGGGAGGGAAAGGCGGTGCAGTTCCAGAAATAGTACGGACTTAGGGCATCCGTCGGATTGAAGAGCCGGATCCGCTCGTCAAGGTAGGCCTTCCCCGGATGCAGCGTAACCCGCACGGTCCAACGGGTGCGCAGGCTCTTTTCCAGATTGCTAATTTCAATATAGGCCGACCCGTCCGCGTTCTTCCCGGTGAGCGCATTCACCGGCGAGACGCACGTGACGGTGTGCCCCTGTGGGCCGGCGTTCCATTCGACCCCGCCGCTGATCCAGGCCCCGCGCATGGCGATCATGCTCGGTTTGACCACACGGTTGAGATAGAACATTTCCTTGTCTTCGGTCTTGTCAAGGACGGAATGGATGCGGCCTCCCAACTCGGGCAGGCAGGTGACTTTCAGGTATTCATTCTCGAGGAACAGCGCCTGGTAGGTCCGGTCCACCTTGGTCCGCGAGAGGTGGTCCTGCATCGTGTAGGGGTAGACGATCGAGCCTCTGGTTCCCCGCTCCAGCGCCCAGAGCTTCGGGTTTACATCCGCTTCCCACTCGTACGTGGGAATCGTGAGAGTCCCTTCCCAAGCCCGCACCTGTGCCAAGCTAAGCTGCGGAGCCGTCAGTGAGACCCCGAGGGCAACCGCAGCTAGAAAGCCGTTCGTTAAAACGCCACATCGCATGACCATCACCAGGATCTCTTTCCAACCGAACGGGTTGATCTCAACGAGATAGGCACGGCGCGCCGAAGCTCGCTGTGCCGCGGCGCCCGAACAGTCGAGGCTCGAATCGACTCATCCCGCATCCGGCGGGGCCGGCGAATTCGATGCCGGCACAGGTTGCCATACAGTGCGTTCAAAACCGCCGTTCGGTAGTATATCGGCGGCTGGGCCGTTGCACACAGCCAGCCTCGGTTGGCTCGGCCTTCGGGATAGGGTCCGAGGCCGCAAACGGCCCGACGTCACAAACGGCCCAATGCGAAAGGGAAGGAAACGTGTCATGAAGCGAAACGTCGCCCTCTTTTCGATGCTGCCGCTGATCCTCGCGTCAGGTCCCGCCCGCGACGCCCAGCCGTTGCTCATCGCCGAGGATGGACGGTCCGACTACCGGATCGTCGTGGCTGAGACGGCGTCGCCGTCCACCCGTCATGCCGCGACGGAATTACAGGCATTCCTGAGGCGGATAACCGGCGCTACACTCCCGATCGTTTCGGATAGTCTCGATCCGACCGAACACGAAATCATCGTCGGCCGCAATCGCCACCTCGAGCGCCTCGGCCTCGACCTGGATTTCGCCGCGCTGGGTGAGGAAGGCTACGTGATCCAAACGCTCGAGTCTTCACTTGTCATTGCCGGCAGCGAGAAGCGCGGCTGCCTGTACGGTGTATACGGTCTGCTCGAGGACCACCTGGGCTGCCGGTGGTTCACGCCGGGTGTCGCTCGCATCCCGGAGCGCAAACGCCTGGTCCTGGCACCCATCGACGAGGTCCATCGGCCCGCTCTCGAGTACCGCGAGCCGTTCACGTTCGATTGTTTTGACGCAGATTGGTTCGCCCGCAACCGCATGAACGGCGGTCGAGGGCGAATGGGGGAGAAGCACGGCGGGCGGGTCTACTTCGGGAGCGGACTCTTCGTGCATACGTTCAACCGGCTGGTTCCGCCGGACAAATTCTTCGACGAACACCCGGAGTACTTTTCGGAGATCAGCGGAAAGCGAGTCAAGGACCACTCGCAGCTCTGCTGTACGAATGAGGACGTGATCCGGTTGTGCACGGAAGGCGTGCGGAAAGCAATGCGCGCCGATCCCGACGCGCTGGTCTTCTCGCTCTCTCAGAACGACTGGGGCAACTACTGCCAGTGCCCCGCCTGCGCCGCGCTTACCGAGCGCGAGGGTACGCCGATGGGGCCGCTGCTTCATCTGGTGAACCGGGTGGCGGGCGCGGTGGCCGACGAATTTCCGGGCAAGTTCATCGAGACACTGGCGTATCAATGGTCTCGCCGTCCGCCGAAGACGATGCGTCCCGCCCCCAACGTGATCATCCGCCTGTGCAGCATCGAGTGCTGTTTTTCGCATCCGCTGGCGACGTGCGACAGCCCCCAGAACCAGGCGTTTCGGCGTGACATCAGAGCGTGGGCCGTGATCTGCGACCGGCTCTGGGTCTGGGACTACTGCACCTCGTTCCCGCATTACCTGCTGCCGTTTCCCAATCAACACGTGCGCAACGACAACATCCGCTTCTTTGTTGCGAACAACGTAAAAGGGATCTTCGAGCAGGACTGTTACAATACACCGCACAGCGAGCTCGCGTCGCTGGGCGGCTACCTGACCGCCAAGTTTCTCTGGAACCCCGACTACGATGAGGATCGGGCGATCAACGAGTTTCTGGAGGGGTACTATGGCGCGGCCGCGGGGCCGATCCGCCGGTATTTGGACCTGCTGCACGACCACGTCGAGAAGAACAACATCCACGTCGGCATTTGGGCGGGGCCGGATTCCCCCCATCTGACGGACGACTTGCTTGCGGAGGCCGACCGCCTCTGGGAGCAGGCGGAGCAGGCCGTTGTCGATCGGCCGGAGGTCCATCGGCGGGTGCGCATTTCCCGGATGAGCGTGGACTACGCCATGTGTGAGCGCGCGCGGGCCGGCGGCCCATCCGTCTACGCGACGGACCACGCGAAGTTTCAGATAGCGGTTCGACCCGCACATCGCCGACGCGTCGAGCGATTCCTGGCGGCGCTGGCGTCGTCCGGGATGACAAGGATCGAGGAATGGCGCCCGCTGGACCTGCAACAGTATAGCGCGGGCCTAGCCGCGGCGTTTCGGGACCGCCGGTTTGAGCCGATCGAGGCGGCGCGCGTGGATGAGGCAGCGCTCCAAAGCGGGGTGCTCTGCGAGTACTTTGAAGGCCATTGGGATCGTTTGCCGGACTTTGGCGCACTCAAACCGATGAAGAAGGCCGTCACGGCGGGATTTGATCTCGGCGTCTGGCGGCGCACGGCCGATTTCGCGCTTCACTTCAGCGCGTACCTTCGAGTGCCGCGCGACGGCGTGTATACGTTCTACACAACTTCGGACGACGGGAGCCGGCTGTATATCGGCTCGCAGGTGGTCGTCGAAAACGACGGCTTGCACGGCGCGCGGGAACGCAGCGGGGCAGTTGCCTTGCGCGCCGGCTGGCATCCGATCACCGTGGCATATTTCCAAGGTTCCGGAGCCGCAACCCTGCAAGTACGATACTCTGGTCCGGAGATCGTCAAGCACTCCATACCTCCAGAGCTGTTGTGGTGCAGACAAGTCGGCGAATGATGCGGATCGTGACATATATCCTGGTCGCGCGGTCTTCTGGTGTGGGGTTGCCAGAAACCAAGGCTCGCTGCAAGGATAGGAGCCTTCCAACAATCGTTGTTTCATGCAACGAGGGTAAACAGTGATGAGCAATGTATTCTTCGGCGTGAATCTGGAGTTCGTCAGGCACGACGACAAGCCGTTCGAGTGGGGCGTCGAGAAGGCGGCCGAGCTGGGATACGAGTATGTTGAGCCGATGGTCCACTGGGGCCGCGAACTGCTCAGCGAAGCCGGCTACTTTCACAGCGTCTCGATGCTTGACGATCCGTACCGCGTCAAGCGGGCGTGCGAAAAGGCAGGCGTGAAGCTTTCGGGCTTTTCGACGCACACGCCGTTGTGCAAGCCGGAGATCAGCACGGAGTATCTGAAACAGGCCGTTCGGTTCGCGGCCGAGTGCGGTGCTCCGCTGGTGAACACTGATGAAGGCCCGAAGCCCGCGTGGACCACCGAAGACGAGGACCACGTGCTGATGCGCTATGTGCTGAAAGAAGCCGCGGCCGTCGCCGAGCCGCGCGGCATCCGGATCGGCTTGGAGCCGCACCAGCAGTATTCAAAGCACCCGGACGGCCTCGACCGCCTTTGCAACCTCGTCGATTCGCCGGCGATCGGCATCAACTTCGACACGGGCAACAGCTATCTCTGCGGACACGATCCGATCGCGTGGCTCGAACGCGTGCTGGACCGGCTCGTGCACTTGCACGCCAAGGACATCTCGGTTGAGCAGTCCGGCGCAGAACGCGGGAAAGTGACCGGTACGCCCGTGGGCTGTGCCTGCGGCGAGGGCGTGATCGACTGGAAACGCGTAATCGAAGTCATCCGCGAGCAGGCGAAGCGCGACATCGTGCTGAGCGTCGAGTGCGGCACGGTGGATCAGGCGCGGCGCAGCATCGCTCACCTGCGCGGTTTGCTGGGCTGAGACGGTCAGATCGAGCGCGAGCACACGATGTTCCTGAAGGGCACGTTGGTAAAACGATGGCCGGCGTTGCTCAGCCGGGCGTCGGGGCCGGGGCCGCGGAGGTTTCGTGGACCTGGGGGATTCGTCCAACGCCAAACGTGAATGCCGCGCCGTGCTGTCCAAGATGCTGGGGCACACCGACGAATCGACAGCTCGCTTCTACTACGAAGTCCGCAGCGACCGCGTCCGCCGCGTTGCGAAATCGTTGAAATTGCACGTGGCCGAGGTAGGGTAAACTATAGCCCATGCCTGAGACCTGCCAGCACTGCGGCCGTCTGCTGAGTCCCGGTGAGCCCGGCTTTCTCACTGACAATCAGACTCGCGTCGTATGCCGCCCCTGCCTCGAAACGACCGAGCGGAACGTCATCATCCGCCCCGAACTCGCCCACTACGGCATTACCAATGACGCCGCCGCCAGGAAGCGTGACGAACTGACGGCGAATCTCGGACGCAAGCCGAACCGCATCGAGGTGATACAAGCCCTGTATGACGATCTGCTCGCTCACGCCGATCCCCGCCAACGATCGTCGATGTACATCGGGTTGGCCGTCGAGTACCACCTAGCGGGTCTCGACCCGTTCCCTATAAAGCAAGAGATCGCCCGAGCTACTCTGGCGGGGTTTCACGGCAGGCACGTTCGCATCCTGTCGAGCAAAGGCTGTGAGGCTTGCCGGGCTCTGAATGGTCGAGTCCTGACGGTCGATGAGGCCCTTGAGCAGATGCCGATACCCTGCCGTGATTGCACGTATGGGATCAGCGACACCGAGCCGTTCGGTTGGTGCCGGTGCATGTACATCTCAGTCCGCAAGCCGAAACGGTGACTCATAAAGGGGGAACCCCGCCGAAAAGGGGGAAGCGAAACGAAAACGTCCGGCTCGCGTGTCTCGCAAGTCGGGCGTATTCCGCGACTTCCAATCGGGGTGACTGGCACTCGTTTGAACCGTCACCCCCGACGGTGGTAACGTACGTCGCCGCGTTCGTCGGGTCAACGGAGCCGCATCTGCGTGTCGTTGAACGACTTGCCAGGGCCTGCGCCTAACGGTGCCCGCCAGCTAGGCGGTAGTACCCCGCCTTCGCTGCCGGCGCGAAGTCTGACTCCGGTTCGTGGCCTTCGAACTCCCGCTGTGCTTGGCGAGGTCGCCGGAACCTCGGCTCGGAGAACTGTACGCGGGTCGCCAACGACTCGGTACGCTTCTGGTCGTCTGCTCGATCCTGTTTGGATCAGCCAAAGAATGTGAATGTCCCTTGGCCGGTGGCCCGCTGCGTTCTCGGTGCTTCGCTGAGACCGGTTATTCTGCACGGCGACTCGGTGAGTTCGGGGTTCTTGCAACGGCAGGGGTGAACCCGGATGGCGACGCTGTTACCCAACGCTTCCAAACGGGCAAATCGCCGGGCTCGCTCCCGTAAGGGAATCATCCTCCCGCTCCCGGTATTCGCCGCAAACCGGTGGTACGACCCCTTCTGCGGCAGGGAGCCCCGCGCGTGCCAGATATCCAGCGCGGCCCGCAGGTGGCGCTCGAAGGCCGGTCGGGTGAAGAGGTAACTCGCCGCCGCCGCTCGGCCTCATTGCTTTCCGATCGACCCTGACCAAGCAGTTCTCGAAA
>JBHHZX010000226.1:0-6746 GCA_046758265.1 Phycisphaerae bacterium | reverse complement strand
TCGTCGTCGTTGATGGCCACCTCCGCTATCCACCCCCGCCGGAGCCGGTCAGCCTCGCGGCGCACTTGCTGATCGAGGTTGATGCCGATGGCTACGGACACGTGTCGGCCACCGATGTTGAGCTGGGCACAATAACCTACGATCTCGGTTGGCCATTCGGTATCGTGACCGTCCAGCTCGAAACGATGCGTGTCGCGGGGACGGTGTGGGTGACGCCAGTTATCCCCGGCGACATCGATGACGATTGCGATGTCGACCTTCACGACCTCGCCACACTGCTTGCGTCCTACGGGCTGTGCGAGGGCGATCCGGCTTACGATCCGGCCGCCGACCTTAACGACAGCGGCTGCGTGGATCTCGTGGATCTTGCGCTGCTGTTGGTGAACTACGGACTCGGCATGTGATGCGGTCCACGGCGGGCCGCATTGGGGGAGCGTGTCGGCGAAGGATGGTCAGAGCGGACTCTACCCGGCTCGCCGCAACCGGTTGCACACGGACACGGGCGGGACAGGTGGGTTTGACAGGTGATTACACGCGTCATTGGGTTCGCCGGAGGGACTATGTGTTCTGCGGGCTCGCGCCCGTGCCGACTGTTCCGGACACACTGTCACGGCCGGCCCCGACGCACCGGCGGCTCTAGGAAAATGCCTAGTGTGCCGCGGTGAATTCGCTTGGAGGTCCCGCGCGCCGGCGGTATGCTATGAATTGAGCTTCTGGTGGGAGCGCATGCCTACTGTTTGCACGGATTGCGGCCCCATTCACGCCTCGAGGAGGGTCTACTCATGACCTGCTACCGTTTCCGAACTATCGGCCTGATTGCGACTATCGGGACCGCCGGCTTTTTCTTCCTTCTTATTTCCGCTGGGGCCGGAGCCGACGATTCAAGCGACGGTTCGTCGGCGCTGCCGGCCCGCTCGTCGGCATTCAAGCCTGTGGCGATGCCGGTTTCACTCGACCTTGGCAGCTATGCAGAATTGAAAGACCGGCAGCACGCTACGCTGACTGATTTCGTGCTCGATGACGGCACGCCCATCGAACTGCAGCTCGAGCAGTTCGACATCTTCGCCCCGGATGCCACGATTGTCGTCGGCCGGCGGACCGGCGACGCGCCGCTTGACCGCCCGCCTGTCGCGCTGTTTCGCGGGTACGTGCCCGG
This sequence comes from Phycisphaerae bacterium, assembly GCA_046758265.1. GTDB lineage: Bacteria > Planctomycetota > Phycisphaerae > UBA1845 > Fen-1342 > JALSRY01. The sequence continues at coordinate 5,590 of JBHHZX010000226.1, read as the reverse complement.
CGAACCCGATTCGCATGTGTTCCTGAGCCTTTCGCCGTTTGGCGTCAACGGCACGATCGACATGCATGACGGCGTCCACGACGTCTCGAGTGGGCCGTTCGGCGACGGCTTCGCGACGGTCATCTACAACCTGACCACGTTGCCGGTAGGCGGTATCGCCTGGCGCTCGTTCGTGTGCGCCAGCGACGAGCTTGACCCACTGATCCGCGGAGGCGGCAAGCGTGCCGCGCCGGGTGGTGGGAACGGCGGATCGCGTGCACGCTCCGGGCCTTGCCGCATCGCCGAGGTAGCGATCGAGACCGACTGGGAATTCACCGGTGACCTGTTCGATGGCGATACCGCGGCCTCTAGCGCGTATGCCGCCGCGCTGCTGGGGGCCATCTCGGAGATTTACACGCGCGACGTCAACACGCGCCTGGAGATCAGCTACCTGCGTGTCTGGTCCGACAGCGACGATCCGTGGGATCAGGAGGATACGCTCACTCAACTCTACCAGTTCCAGGACTACTGGAACGCCTATATGACCGACGTCCCGCGAAACGCCGCCCACTTCCTTTCCGGGCGCGGGCTGGGCGGCGGCGTCGCTTACTACCCCGGCTTGTGCTACCCGGAGTATGATTACGGCCTATCGGCCAACCTGAACGGTTTCTTCCCGTATCCAATCGAGCACAACCACGACCAGAACTGGGACCTGTTCGTCGTCGGACACGAGCTCGGGCATAACTTTGGCGCGCCGCACACGCACGATCAGGAGCCGCCGGTCGACGGCTGCGCCTGGGGCGATTGCAGCGTCGCGCCCAACGCGACGATCATGAGCTACTGCCACGGGTGTCCGGGCGGATTGTCCAACGTCAGAATGGAGTTCCACGACCAAACGATCAACCAGTACATCCTGCCGCACCTCGCCGATCCCGACACCGTCGCATTGTGCGATCTGGTCGTCGATGAAGTGACCATCATCGACGCTCCCGATGACGCGGTGGCTTGCGAAGGAGGCTCGGTCACTTTCACGGTCGTGGCCTCCGGATTTGGCCCCCTCGACTGCCAGTGGCGCAGGGACGGCGAGGACATTCCCGGCGCCGATCAAGAGAGCTACACCATCAGCAGCGTGACTTTTGACGACGCTGGGATCTACGATGTCGTCGTCAGTAACACATGCGGATCGGTAACCAGCGCGCCGGCGACACTGACCGTTTGTCCGAGTATCAGCGGAGATCTTGACCACGATTGCGATGTCGATCTGGAGGATCTTGCAACGCTGCTGGCACATTACGGCACGCCGAGCGGAGCAACGTACGAAGACGGCGACATCGACGGCGACGGCGACGTGGACCTGTCCGACCTCGCGGCGCTGCTGGGCAACTACGGGACGGCGGGCTGCTGACCGCAATCAATTGCAATCAGGGGCCCGAGTGCAGCCCGCGCGCTCGTCGCTCGTGCTCGGGACTCTGCTCGGTTCCGCGAGAATCGGGGGCGCTAGCCCTTGTCGCTCACCGCGGGGACCTGAAAGCCTTCCGGCAGCGCCTGCGTGGATTTGCACTTTGGATACGCACTGCATCCCAAAAACTTGCCGCGCGGGCCCTGGCGAACCAGCATCGGCGCGCCGCACGCCTCGCAGGGAATGTCGGTCGGAATCGGCCTGGGCTTTGTCGGTCGCGGCAGCAGCTCGTCGGCGAGCTTCTTTGCTTCCCCGCGCAGATTGCTGACGAACTTGCAGCGGGGAAAGTTGCTGCACGAGAAGAAGGGGCCGAAACGGCCGCGCTTCAGTTCCATCGTGTCGCTGCATTGGGGGCACACCAGCTTGCCATGCTCCGGCATCGTTTCGACAACCGGCCGCCCCGTCCGCGTCCACGCGAATCCGGGCGGCGGCTCGCCAAACTGTTCCACGACGCTGCCGTTCTCGCCGGCCTTGCCCTTGAACGCAGCGGCGCCGCCTTGAACGGCGGACGAGGTTTCCACGGTCGAGGTGTTCGTGGTGTTTTGTCCTTCCGTCCCGGCTCCGGAGCTGCGATCCTGCCCCGCGGAGACCGCGCGTAATTCTTCCAGCTTCTCGAACGGCTTGGTGTTTCGACACTTCGGAAATCCGGAGCAGGCGATGAACTTGCCTCGGCTTCCCGTTCGAATCACCATCGGCCGCCGGCAGGTATCGCACAAGATGCCGGTTTCTTCCGGCGCGGGCGCAGGCTTCCGCTTGACCCGTACCTCGGGGGGGATCGGGGCGGTGTTCTTACAGCGCGGATAACGATCGCAGCCCAGAAACGCCCGGCGTCCCTTCCACTTCACAGTCAGGGTACCTTCGCCGCAGGCCTCGCAGCGTTGCCTCAGGTCTTGCTCCTCGACGAGCTGCAATGGTCTGCCGTTCTCGTCGCAGGCAATTGTGTTGCGGCAATCCGGATAGCCGCGGCAGCCCAGGAAGAACCCCGTCCGCGACTGCCGCAGGACCATCGACTTGCCGCACAGCTCGCAGTTCCGCGCCCCCTCCTCGGGGACCAGCGGTTCGCCGTCGCGGTTGACGTTGAGCGTACCTTTGCAATCCGGGTACTGGGAGCACGAGAGGAACCGGCCCATCTTGCCCCAGCGGTAGACCATCGGCGACTCGCACAAGGGGCAGTTGTACTTGCTCGGTTGACTGCGAGTCACTTCCATCTCTTCGCCCGCGCGGGCGAGCAGCTCCTTGAACGGATCATAGAACTCCTGCAGGACGTGAACCCAATCGAAGTGCGCCTCTTCGATCTTGTCCAGCTCATCCTCCATGTGCGACGTAAACTTCACATCCAGTATCTTCGGGAAGTGTCGCACCAGCTTCTCAGTTACCACCTCGCCCAGTGATGTCGGATGGAACCTTCGCTCGACCTGCTCGACGTACCCGCGCTGCTGGATGGTCTCGATGATCGTCGCGTACGTACTTGGCCGCCCTATGCCCCCTGATTCCAACGCCTTCACCAGCGACGCCTCGGTATACCGCGGTGGCGGCGACGTGAATTGCTGCTTCGGCTCCAGGGCCAGTATGCCTACCGCTGATCCTTGCTCCAGCGGCGGCAGGATTTGGTCCTCACTCGTTAGCCCGGCGACCCTCATGAAACCGTCAAACACCAGCTTGCGTCCGCTGCCCGTGAACCGGGCCGGCCCGAGGGCCGTTTCGCACGACAGGCTGACGGTGGTCGAGTCCCACTGCGCCGGCGGCATCTGGCACGCCACAAAGCGCTTCCAGATCAGATCGTACAGCTTGTACTGGTCCGCACTGAGGGCTTTCCGCACACTCTCGGGCGTGCGGCGCGGATCGGTGGGCCGGATCGCCTCGTGAGCTTCCTGCGCCCGTGACTGGCGCTTGGCGTAGACGTTGGGCCTTTCGGGCAGATAGCGGTCGCCGTAGTGTTGTTTAATGAAATCGCGGACCGCCACCACCGCTTCATTTGCGAGGTTGCTCGAGTCGGTTCGCATGTAGGTGATCAGGCCGACGGGGCCTTCGCCGTTCAGATCGATCCCCTCGTACAGCGCCTGGGCGATCCGCATCGTCCGCGAGTTCGAGAAGCGCAGCACGGTGCTGGCCTGCTGCTGGAGTGCCGCGGTGGTAAACGGTGCAGGCGGGCGGTTGGTCGTTGGTTTTGTGCTTAGCTCGGAGACGACGAGTCTTGGTCCACGGGCCCGATCGAATTCGCCGACCAGTTCAGCCTGCTCAAGACCGAGATGGCTGTACTCATCCCAGTGGCGCCGCTCGATCCGTTCGAGGTTGTAACCCAACGCGCCGACAACGTTCGCAACGGCATCGGCGTCGCGGGCTTTGAACGGCTCGCCGGCCACTTCCGCGAGTTCGGCGCGAAACGCAGCGTGCTCGCTCAGCCATTTCTGGATGTCTTTTTGCGTGCGCTCCTGCGCGCTGAATTCCTTCCAGGCGGCCGCCAGGCGAGCGGCGGCTTCCGCGTCACCGCCTACATAGGCGACGACTTTCCAACTCTCCTTGGGGACGAGCTCCCGGATCTCCCGCTCGCGATCAACGATCAGACGAACGGTGACCGACTGTACGCGGCCCGCCGAAAGCCCCTTCGCGATTTTCCTCCACAAAAGCGGGCTGAGCTGGTAACCCACGATGCGGTCGAGAACGCGGCGCGCCTGCTGAGCGTTCACGCGGTCAACATCAATCTGGTGCGGATGCGCGAACGCCTCGCCGATCGCCGTCTTGGTGATTTCGTTGAAGATTACCCGCCGAACCTTCTCCGGCGGCAGTCCCAGGGCCTGGACCAAGTGCCAGGCGATCGCCTCGCCCTCGCGGTCGCGGTCGGTCGCGAGAAACACCTCTTTGGCTTTGGCGGCCAGCTTCTTCAGGTCACTGATAACCTTCGTTCGGCCGCGGACGATCTCATAAGTAGGCCTGAAACCGTCAGTTAAGTCGATGCCGAAATCGCTTTTGGGCAAATCGCGGACGTGCCCCATCGACGCCTTCACTACGAAACCGCGTCCGAGGTACTTGTTAATTGTCCTGGCCTTCGCCGGGGACTCCACGATCACGAGCGCCTTGCTGTTCGCAGCCCGGCTTGCCTTCCGTTTGGACATCAAAAACTGCCTTTAACCCCTTGACGAAAACACGCTTATGCACTCGGACGGGTCGTTGCCGTCCCTATATCATCGGTCCGTGGCCACCCGGAACTTCATTCGCAGTCCACGCCGAGCGCCGCAAGATGCTTAGTACGAATCGTCGAGCTGTCAAGAACCGCCACCCAGATTCGCCCGGTGCGGGTGCGTTGGGCTGTGGCGTCCAGGCGGGTACTCAGCGGCGTTCGGAACCGCTCCCGACAAGGGCTCCCGCAATCCGGGCACGCCCGCAGCGGTGCCAGGGGGACTCCCAGCCAAGCTGCTGCTGCGGTAAAATGCGCCGGCAAGCCACGCGAGAGTGGCGGAATTGGCAGACGCGCCAGACTTAGGATCTGGTGGGGTAACCCGTCCGGGTTCGAATCCCGGCTCTCGCAAAAGGTGGAGCGGGTGGCGCTTACGGGCGTCGCCCGCTTTCGCTGCGCGGGGCGCAACGCCGCGCTTCCGCGGGAGTTTGCCAGGATGCTGCGGGCCGACCTACAGGCCGCAGGGATCGAACAGGACGGCGTGGCGGTCGGGTCGCTTTGCACAGGCTGCGGCATACGTTCATCAACCGGGCTCGCCCGGCCGGATGTTGCGCCGAAGCTGGCCCAGGACCTGGCGCGGCACTGCGACATCAATCTCACGCTGTCGCACTGCTCGCACACCGTGCTGGGCGAGCGGGCGGCGGCGGTGGAGGCGCTGCCAGATGTTGGTGACAGCGACAAAGTCGCCGCGGCCCCGAGACGACCGGCCGCCGATGGGCTTCGGCGGAGACTTGCATGACCCAGAGCGCGGGACCTAGAATGAGCATTGGTGGGGTTCGGTAGTTGACGTTTACCCAGCGAAGAGTGCTAGAGAGATGGCTTCGGGAAACGCAGACAGCATTGGCGCGATCAGCGCAGATGATCTTCAGCAGCACATCCTCAGATACGGCCTCGATGTGCTCCCGGCGGTGGACGTTCGAGCTGAGATCGTGAAAGCACACGATCTCTTTCAGGTGCTGCAGGGGCGATGGCCTGAG
>JBHHZX010000225.1:0-6754 GCA_046758265.1 Phycisphaerae bacterium | reverse complement strand
CAGCCGCAGGACGCCGGCAACGCTGGGGGACGCTTGCCCCGGACGCTCTGGGCCGGGCGATGAGCCCGAACGCAGCGAGAGACGTTCACTTCCAGCGTTTTCGTCGCGGGAGCACTTGAGCCCAGCGAGAGATGGCACACCGGACCCGAACTCCGTGTGCCTCGTGAATCGAACGTCCCCGGCGGGGCTCGAACCCACAACCTCTGGCTCCGGAGGCCAACGCTCTATCCAGTTGAGCTACGGGGACTCAGGCCTCGCGGCCCGACTTTCAAGTCTACCCCGCCGCTCCCTCGCGTCAAGACTGGGATACACGCCCGGTCGTTTGTGTTAACATTCTGCGCTGCTGTGCCAGAATGACCTTTGACGTGACCGGAAGCGTCCGCGTATGGAAGGCGACTCCTACATTCTGCGACTGATTGCCGCGATCGTCGCCGGGGCCGTGATCGGGTTTGAGCGCGAGTTGCACGACAAACCCGCCGGCTTCCGCACGAACGTTCTGATCTGCTTCGGAGCGGCTCTGTTCACCGTCATGTCGGTCGCGATGGTCGGCGAAGCGTATTCCGATCGAACACGTATCGCCGCGGGCGTCGTCACGGGCGTGGGCTTCCTCGGGGCCGGCGCGATCGTTCACTTCAAGGGCAACGTGCTCGGCCTGACGACCGCCGCCACCATCTGGGCCGTCGCCAGCGTTGGAATGGCCTTCGGCGCCGGCGAATACGTGCTTGGTGCGGTGGCTACGGTGCTGACCGCCGGCGTGTTGTTCGGGCTGGCGTTTGCCGAAGACCTGATCGCGTCGTGGCGGGTGACGGCACGTTTCAAGATCAAGCTCGACGCCTCGCTAAAGACGGCCGACGTGGTGAGAGGCATCGCTGATGAGGCAGGCCTGCATATTCGCTCCTGGATGATCACGAAGGTTGAGGAGGGGTTGACGTTGCGAATCTCCGTGGTGGGGCCCACGGAGAAAGTCGAAAGGCTGCAGGCGGATTTGGTCGCCAACGAGCACGTGCACTCGATTAAGCGCGTGTGAAAGAAGAAGGGGACCAGGATTCAGGGGTTCGAGGAGCCCCCTGTCAGTCTGCGAACCGGCACGGTAACGCCAACGCCCGCTCCAAACGCTCGAGATACTCCTCCCGCGAAACTTCCAGCGCGCCAAACCGCAACAAGTGTGGCGTAGCCCACTGGGTGTCGATCAACGTGAAGTGGCGAGCCTTCAAGCGTTCGATCAGCAGGACGAGGGCGACGTTCGAAGCGCTGGCAACCTGGTAGAACATGGATTCGCCGAAAAACGCACCACCGAGCGCCACGCCGTACAGTCCCCCCGCCAGTTCCCCAGCATGCCAGGATTCGACGCTGTGGGCGTGACCCGTGCGATGCAGCGCGCTGTAAACGGCGATGATCTCCTTGGAAATCCAGGTTCCCTCCGCGCGGGCGGCGCAGGAACGGATGACCTCATCGAAAGCCGTGTTGACGCGAATCTCGAACTTCCCCTGCCGGATGATCGGCCGCAGGCTGCGCGGAATGCGGAAGCGGTCGTATTCGAAGATACAGCGTGGATCGGGGCTGTACCAATAGAGCGCGCCGTCCGCGTCCGCCATGGGGAAGATGCCCAGGCGGTAGGCGCACAACACCATTTCCGGCGTAAGTTCTGTACGCATGCGTCGCGACGGGAGCCGAAAGCGGTTGGCAATCGAGCCAGCAAGACTTTATCCTGTGGGGATGCAAAATGTCCAGAAATGCCAACCGGGTGCTGACCCGCAACTGCCAGAGGCGTCGGCAGGCGCGCCCGCCGCCGGCACGCACCTACCCGCCGATTGGCGCCGATGGCTCGATACCGAGCGCGAGCGGGTCGACGCCGAGATTTCAGACCATTTGAAGGCACTGAAAGCACAAGTTCAGCCGCACAGCCGCCTGCTTGAATCCGTAGAATACTCGCTGACCGCCGGTGGTAAGCGGCTCCGGCCGGTGCTGGTCGTCGAGACGTGTCGCGTGTGCGGCGGGGCGGAGGAGGAGGCGTGGCCGGCGGCCTTGGCCGTCGAGTGCATACACGCGTTTTCGCTGATCCACGACGACCTGCCCGCAATGGACGATGACGACCTCCGGCGTGGTAAGCCGACGAACCACAAGGTCTTCGGCGAAGCGCTGGCGATTCTGGCGGGCGACTGGCTGGTTGCGCACGCCTTCGAGCTGCTCACGTCGGAGGGTGTCGATCCGAAGGTTGCACCTGATCTGGTGCGCGCGCTCGCCGAGGGATCGCGTGACATGATCTTGGGGCAGGGTGCCGATATCGCCGGCCAGCAGCAGCCGACCGACCGGGAGCTGGTGCGGTTCATCCACCGGCACAAGACCGCTCGGCTGTTGGAAGCGTGCTGCAAAATGGGGGCATTATGCGGGCACGCATCGGCCGATAAGTTGGAGAGGATGGCCGAGTATGGCGGGCATCTCGGCCTGGCTTTTCAGATCGCGGACGATCTGCTCGACCGTGGCGGCACGACGGCGAATCTCGGCAAACGCGTGGGGAAGGACACCGAAGAGTCGAAGCAAACCTACCCGGTAGCGTTCGGTGTCGAGGAGAGCCATCGGCAGGCCCGCGGCGAGATTGAAGCTGCCGTCGCGGCGCTGGCGCCGTTCGGCCTGCGAGCCGATCGCCTGCGCAATCTGGCCTGGTACGTGATCGCGCGGGATCGCTAGCGCACCATCGAACCACGCGACGAGATGTGCCGTAGTGACAAGGGCGAACATGACGAGAATTCTCGACACGATTCAATCGCCGGCTGATCTGAAACGTCTTTCGCTTGGCCAGCTCCAGGCTCTGGCCGGCGAAATCCGCGAACGCATCCTCGACGTGGTTTGCGAGAACGGCGGCCACCTGGCCAGCAATCTCGGCGTCACCGAGCTGACGCTCGCGCTGCACCGCGTTTTCGACTTCTCCAAGGATCGCTTGCTCTGGGACGTCGGCCACCAGTGCTACGTCCATAAACTCATCACCGGTCGCAACGCCGGCTTCGACAACCTGCGGCAGGCCGGCGGCGTCAGCGGTTTCCCTTCCACCGAGGAGAGCCCGTACGACCCGTTCGACGTCGGGCATGCCGGCACTTCGATTGCCACCGCGGTCGGCTTGGCCCGGGGCGACGTCGCCCTCGGCCGCAAGTCCCGCGTTGTGGCGTTGATCGGCGACGCCAGCATCGTCAACGGGGTCGCGTTTGAAGGCCTCAACCAGGCCGGTACGCTCAAACGGCAGTTCCTGGTGGTGCTCAACGATAACTCGATGGGCATCGCCAGGACGCAGGGCGGGTTTGCGTCGTACCTGGCACGTTTCCGCGTCAGCAGCCTTTACGAGGAAATGAAAGCCACGGTCAAGCAAGCGTTGCCCAAGGTGCCGCTGGTCGGCAAGAGCGTCTACGGCGCGCTTGACGATCTGAAGGACCGGTTCAAGGCCTCGATGTCGCCGCATCAGATCTTCGACCAGCTCGGCTTCATCTACGTCGGTCCGGTGGACGGCCACGACCTGGCTCATCTGATCGAGATGCTCGAGTTGCTCAAGGACGTACCCCACCCCGTACTGCTGCACGTACATACCGAGAAAGGCCGGGGCTGCGACTGGGCCTCCAAAGACCCCTGCGCGTTCCACAGTCCCGGCAAGCTGAAGGTCGTGGGCGACAGCGTCATGGTCGTCAAGAGCTCCCGCAAGAGCTGGACGAGCGCCTTCGCGGGCGCGGCGCTCGAGCTTGCCAAAGAGGACCCGCGAGTTTATGCCCTGACGGCTGCCATGCCCGACGGGACCGGCGTGGCGAAGATTCGCGCCGAGCTGCCCGAGCGCTGCCTGGACTGCGGCATCGCCGAGAGCTGCACCGTAGACATCGCGGCGGGAATGGCCAAGGCGGGGCTGCGGCCGCTGGCATGCATCTACTCGACGTTCCTCCAGCGCGCGTTCGATCAGGTCTTCCAGGAGGTCGTGCTCCAGAAGCTGCCGGTGATCTTCTGCATCGATCGGGCCGGGCTGGTCGGTGGCGACGGGGCCGTGCACCAGGGCTACCTCGATATCACCTACCTGCGCTGCTTCCAGAACATGGTGCTGATGGCTCCCGCCGACGAGTCCGAGCTGAGACAGATGCTGCGCCTCGCGCTCACGCTTGACGTTCCCAGTGCCATCCGCTACCCGCGCGACAGCGTGCCGGACGCGCTTGGCGACCCGCGGCCGTTCGAGCTTGGCAAGTCGCGCGTGGTGCTCGATGGCCCCGACGCGACAATCCTGGCCTACGGCAGCGAGGTGGCGTTCGCGCTGGATGCGGCCGACACGCTGGCGGGTGAAGACACCTTCGTCTCGGTCGTCAACGCCCGCTTTGCCAAGCCGATCGACGAGGACATGGTGACCACCGCGATCACGCGTGGCAGTCCGGTGCTTACGGTTGAGGACCACTCGACGGCCGGCGGCTTCGGAAGTGCGGTGCTGGAGACGGCCAATCGTCTCGGTTTGCCGACCGAATCGGTCATTCGCCTGGGGCTGGCGGCCGACGTGTTCTACCGGCACGACTCGCGTGCGGGTCAGTTGGCTCAGGCGGGGATTGACGCCGCCGGCATCGCCGCCACCGTTCGCCGCGCCGTCCGCGCCCGCCGCGCCGGTCCGGCGATCCCGCACGAACGGCCCGCACGCGCGACCGGCCGCTCCCGCGGCACGTCGTAGACGGGTCCCTCTGACCGGTTCGTCTTGAGCAGTGCCCGTCAAGATAGCGGGTAGCACCGGCGTCTCGCCGGTCGGGGTGGCCCAACGCTTCCGCGGTGGGCGACACGAATTCGCCTCCGGCGCGCTAGTCGGGGTGGCCCACCGCTTCCGCGGTGGGGGACACGAATTCGCCCCCGGCACGCTAGAATGCGCCGCTGGCGGCTCACCGGTGACACGCGTCGGACGTCGATCCCGCGCAAGTAAGGGTACGAGCGCGATCAGGAGGAGCGTAGAAATAGGTGGCTGTCCCTATTTTCCTATTTTATTTATCTATTTTATTTACTGAGCGCTTGGCCGGGCGCCAATTCGAAACCGATTGTGTCCCGCGCCGCCCCCGAGGGTGGCTGAACCCGGCGATTTTAGTCGCCCACAAGGGCCGCCAAGCGTTCGATGGCCTTGCGCGCGGCGTCCGGAAGGTCCTTGGTTTTCAGGAGCCTGCGGACGTAGGTCTTGAGACCGTCGGATATTCGCGAAGGGCGCAGTTCCCGGACCGCGTCGCTCCAGAGGCTCCAGTGGCGCTCGGTTTTCAGACGCCTGGCTGTGGCCAGGTGCAGGAGATGGCGCTCGATGTATTTCGCAGCGCGGTCCGGAATCCCCGGGCGCCGCGCCAGCAGGCAACGGTAAACGATCAGCAGCCGGCAGGTCAGGTCGTCGTCGAGTCGCCGGTCGCCGCAGCCGACCAGGGCTGCTTCAGTCGCCTCGCGCAGGCGCCTGAGGAAGTCTTTCTCGCGCTCAATCTTGTCTGCCAAGAGGGCGGCCAGATCGCCAAGGGCTTTCTTGTAACGTTTGGGGCGCTCGGGCGGCAGGGCACCGTCGGACCGCGACCTTTCGTAGGCGCGCAGCCAGAACGCATCGCCCCAATGCTTGGCGCCTTCCTTGTACACGCTGTCCCGGACCGCAGGGTGAGCGTCCACCTGCTGGACCCATCGGGCAGCGTCGTCGAGCAGGTACTCCACGGTCCCTTTCACGGGCGCATCGCCCTCGCCCAGATGATCCAGGGCCACAGCCAGGTGGGCCTGGTGCGTAGGAGAACTCCGACCGCCGCCAGCTTCGTAGTACTCCAGCAGACCGTCCAGCAGCCCCAGCCGGGCCGAGGCGGGCAGGCGCTCCTCCGGCCACTCCTCGCTTATTTGTTTGATGAAACCCACCAGATAATACTGATTGGCCTCGTTAAGGTCGGGATGTCCATAGTCGCTGTACAGCTCTGTGACCAACTCGTCGGCCAGTGCTTCATGACATATTTGGACTATCTCAAGCTGCTCGACCAGCGCCGTCCAGCGCTCTCGGATTACCAACCACTCGTCCGGGAAGCGCTCGGCGAGGTTGCCGGCTGCATCGAGGCGCTGCAACTGCGCGTGCCATGCCTCGCGATCCCGCGGACAGTGGGAGGTGGCCGGAAGCTGCAGCGACTGCTGGCCAAGGCAGGTAGCCGAGAGCATAGTGATCGATACCGCGATGGGGCCAAGACACATTGCTGCTTCTCCTGCTATTAGACATGCTGCGGGACTCCCTCCCCCTTGTGTCCCCTGTCCGACACGAGACGCGCCGAAAGGAAACATAACATGTGCAACGCAGGCTCATAACGGCCCGCGCCGAAATGGGACGGAGCCCTCAGCGGATCCCGCTAGCTCTCCCACGGGATTTTGTCGCATTCCGCCTGACATGACTGGCGCGCACCGCTTTGCGGTGGAAAAGCCGTGCAGCATTGATAGCACGCCTGCCTGGTGCTGCAATAGAACGCGCAGGCATTGTAGCAGTTGCCGGGGTTCGTGCAGGACAAACCCTGTAGCTCTTCCGAGTTGCAATGTTTCCCTACCGCAGCTACCGCCCCGCCCCCGTTTTCGGCAACCACGAGCCCCGCAAAGAACACGGTCACACAAAAGATCGACACCACTGCCACGAGCCTAAACATATCGAGTCTCCTTGACATGAGTCCCCGCCTGGCGGGACTAAACTCTATTTGAATTATCAAGCCGTTTTTTTTTTTTGTCAAAAGTAACACCCAAACCGGCCCTTGGTTTCCACGACCGAGGG
>JBHHZX010000224.1:0-6811 GCA_046758265.1 Phycisphaerae bacterium | reverse complement strand
GGGCTCGTTCGGGAACACACTCCAAATCCTCGTCAGGTCCTCGACCGTGATCGGCAATGTCACCTCGACCTCTGTGCGGCGCGTGGGCTGGACGGTAGGGCCCGCTACCCTGCGAATGCGCTCCGCCGAGCGACGCGCCCGGACCCCGTGCCCGGTAGCGCTCGCGAGACGCTCCTTACGTTCGAGCAGGTCCTGATCGCGCCATTCCTTGAGGCGTTCGCTGACATCGGCTCCACTCGTCCGTCGCCGCGGGCTACGCGCGCGCCCGAGGGGGCCCTCTCCCACGCCTCTGCGTCCCCGTCCGGCGCGCCCGCGGGGAGGCGCCCCCCGCTCCGGTATCAGCTCGACTGCATCAAAGGTAGTGGGCTGGTAGGCCGCTGGACGCGAGCCCGGACGCAGGCGCGGTGTCCGCACTGGCTCCGGTGCTTCGATCCGAACCACCCGCGGGCCTCTCAGTTCCGCGGGCTTCGGCACCAACTGCGGACCTGCCGGCGTAACCGGCTTCTCCGGCACCTCCGGTTCCTGCGCCGGCTCCGGCGTCTCCGTTTCCGCGGGCGCCTCGGGCGGCTTCAAAACCGCCGTTTCTGCTTCACCCGCGACTTGCCACTCCGCAATCTCGGGTTCGCGCTCGGATTCCGCTTCTTCGCTCGGCAGTGTGGCCACCGCCGCTTTTTCGGCCACCGTCGGCACGTGTTCGTCGACCGCCGGAGCGGTTACCTCCGGCGCCGCCTCAGCAGCCGGCGCGGCCGCCGCCGACCCCTCGACCCCTTCTGCCAAGACGGCAACCTCGGTCTGCGACGGCAGGGGCGCAGCAGTGGGTTCGAGGGTTTCGGTGGCGACGCCGTCGCCCTCCGCCACGCCGACAGCCGCCTGCGAACGTCTCGTTTTGCGCTTGCGGGGTCTCTTGACTTTTGTCAGGTCGACTGGTGAGGCAACCTCGATCGTGGTGACGTCGACGCCGACACTGAACCACTCGCGGATGGACTCGGCCAATCCAATTGATACCACCGCCATATGATTCTTGAGCGGCGGTTCAAGCCCCTCGGCGTTGCACTTGGCAATAATCTCCTTGCTGGCGACCCCCAACTCCTTGGCCAAGTGATGTACTCGCAATGTCTTCGCCACACAGCTCTCCGTGACGCGCGACGGGCAACGCCAGCGTCGGGATAGCGGCTGGCACAAGCCCGGCGGTGCGCCGTCGCAGGCGCCCCATAGCCCATCTGCCTAGGGTGACCGGGTCGTATGAGACACAATCACCCTATTGCCCCGCATCCGCTTTCAAGGCGTGGGGCTCCGCTTACAGCCCGGCCAACTTCTCAAACTGTAACATACCACCCTTCCGCAACGTACGCCACCACGGGCCGCCGTTTTTGGAAGAATTCCACTACAGCCGACCCGTCCGAGGACCCTGCGTTCGCCAACGTCGTGGATACCCGTCGCGTCTTCGAGCCCGCACGAGCCCGCTGCCGCCGCAGGTCGCCTCTCGCCGGTCACTCTTTTCCGATTATAGGACACCTACCCCCACGCGGTCGCTTGGATCATTTGGCTCCCCACCACTTTGACGAACCGCAAATTGCTCTCCAAAACCCACGGCAACACCTCGACCTCCTCCGGCGTGCACCATCGCAGCTCAGCCACCTCCGCCGCGTTCGGCCTCAGTATCCCCGCCTTGATTTTAGCCAACCGCCAGTGAAGCAAGAGCTTACCGTCCGGTCGCTTGTACTCCCAGATCTTCCGTTGCGGTTCCACGTGGCCGCCGACTTCTTCGGCCAACTGGCGCACCATCACCTCCGACTGCGTCTCACCCGGCTTGATCGCCCCGCCGACGAAGTACCACGCGCCGCCCGCCACCATTCCCGCGGCACGGCGAATCATCAGAGAACGCCCCCCGCGGTGGACAATGACCACCACACCCTGCACAACTTGGCTGCGCTGCTCCGCAGTTTTGCACAAACTCACGACGACCGAACATTTCCCTTCCAAACCGCGCGTAGAGAACCTGCCCGCTAAATACAGAGAGGGGCTCCTCGGTCGCTGTGACGGGGAGCCCCGCTCTTTCACCAAGGTTCGCGTGCCGCGCTGGCGGTTACTCACGCTTCATGATTGCCGTGACCTCTTCGTCCTGCGTGGTGGTCTTGACTTTCATCCTAGCACCGAGCCAGACGAGCTTGGCGTCGTAAGATCGGGTCTTGCCGTCCGCGCTCGTAAAAGTGAGCTTGTTATTGTCGAACGTGTACTGGCCGGTGGAGGTGACCGTCTCGCCCTCTTTTTCGGCAGTAGCGGCGTACGTTCCGTCGTCATCAAGCGTGACGTTGACGAGCGCGTAGTGCCCGCGGGCCTCCTCCGGCGTAATGGAGACCAGCGTCCATTTACCGGCGACACCGCAACCGGTCAGCACCAACAGGCCCGCCGACAGCACCGAGGCTTTCCACACGTTTTTCATGACTTGGCTCCTTTGCTCGAACATCAAAGATTTCCGAGCCGCTATTATCAGAGGCCCGGCGCGTTTTGCAACCGTTTTGCGGTTAAGAGTCCAGCGCCGCCGAGAGCAGCGCCCCGCAGCCCTCTTTCAGTGGGTCTACTACCGGCACTTGGAACTCCTCTTCGATTCGCCGGGTTTCCGCCTGCACCACCGGCGGCGCAACGTCGTGCGTGTTCAACGCCACGCCCACGATCCGCGCCGCGTGCAGCAGGGCCGCCGTCGCCTCGTAGGCCGACCATTGCGCCTGCAGAGGGGGCAGTGGGTCGCGTGGTTCTGACTTGTGATGCGTGCGTCCGGCATGGTGCACCAGGATCAGCGCATCCGGACAGGCGCCGTGCAGAATCGCGAGGGTCACACCGGAGAAACCGGGATGTCCGATACTACCCTGTCCTTCGATGACACACACGTCGCTGTCGCGCGCTTCGAGCACGAGCTGTTCAATCGCACCGGCGGCGAAGTCGGAAACCACCGCGTCGATTGCGATTCCCCGGCCCGAGACCATGATCCCCGTCTGGCCCGTCGCGATGAAGCGGGCATCGAGACCCCGCCCGCGGGCCGCACGCGCCAATTCAAACGCCGTCACCATCTTCCCGACGTTGCAGTCGGTCCCGACGGTCAGCACACGGCGACACCGAGTCGTCTTCGCGCGCCCGCTCGCCACGCGGCGCTCGGCCGGCGGGCGGCGCAGGTCCAGGATGAGCGCGTCGCTTTCGGCGGCCAGCGCGCGAAACTCCTCATCGTGTGCCAGTTGCGTATGCAAACCGCTGACGACGTCGATCCCCGCCCGCAACGCCTCGGAAACCTGCGCGCGCAATTCCGTCGGTAGCGCCCCGCCGGTGGGATGAATCCCGATGAAAAGCGCGTCGGGTTCCGATTCCATGGCCGCCGAAACGCTTGGAAAGATCGGTCTTGACGGCGCCCCGGGGAGGAGGTGGCGGAGGTCGGCACCTGCGCAGGCCGAGTCGACCACCCCAACGACGTCTTGGCCACGATAGCGCAGCAGCACCGCCGCCGTTTTCGATGTGAACACCCCCAGCCGGCCCTCGGTCAGCAGAAGAATCCGCCTATAGCTTGACACGTCGTGCATAGATCACGCTCACACGACAAGCGGCGCAGCGCGCATCCCGGCCGCCTGCTCGCACCGCCAGTGTAGCAGCGCTTAAGCCGTCTTCCGATACCGGGCGACGCGTGATTCGCAGCGGGCGGCCGGTCGGGCCGCAACGCGGGTCACGCTACTATCCCTCCCATCCGGACCCCTCGGTTGCTGATACTCCTAGCCCGGATTACTCATCGTCGCGACAACGTTCCACCTTCCCATCCTCCGGTGGATGCTCAACGTTCCAGTCGGGTACCCGGCGCTCCCAACGCATTATGAGGCCCGATCATGAGACATGGCTTGCACGGGCCGACGTTCCCACGGAACGCATCGGCAACGGCGCCCACCGCAAGCGTTCTCCGAGGGCGCGGCCCAGCCGAGATCGAGTGGAGCTACTCGGCACCGGGACACTTGACGGGCGCCGCGCTCGCCGGCCTGAGCGCGGCGCTGCCGGCATGCTTCACGCTCTTTGACCGTAAGGAGGGGTAAACCCGAGAACGACCGGGGGCCGGCGAAGTCGCGAGCCTCACGCCGCGGGCCAGCGCAGTCGGAATGTGCAGCCGGGACCGTCGTTGGCCTGCGCTCGGATCGTACCGCCATGTTGCTGCACGATCGTCCGACAGGCGCTCAGCCCCAGCCCGACGGAACTCCAGTCGCCGGGATGCGCATGGGCGTCGGCCGCCAGAAAGGGGTTGATCAGGTTGTTAAGCACTTCCGGCGATATCCCGACACCGCTATCGGACACGGCGATCTCCACCATGTCTCCCTCAGGACAGGCGGAGATGGACAACTTCCCGCGCCTCCCCTTCATCGCTTGGCGCGCATTGAGCAGCAGGTTGAGCAGTACCTGCTCAAACAGCAGGGGCCGCGCTCGGATGCGCAGCTCGCCGGGTATGCGCAACGCCAACTCGATCCCGTCCTTTTCGAACGGGCGCACGGCGGAAGTGATCGCGGCCTCCACCAGATCGGCTACCCGACAAGCTTCCAACGGCGATTCCTTGCCGTCCGCAAGTCGCAATACCTGGCGCGTGAATTGCAACGCCCTTTCCGTTTGTTGGGCGGTAATGGCCAGCGCCTTGCGCATCACGGCCACGTCGCCGCGCGCTACGGCGTCCTGGGCGCGCGCCATGACCGGTGTCATCAGGTTGTTGTACTCGTGCGCGATGATGCTGACGAGCGACCCTAGCATAGCCTGGCGTTGACGGACGACCAATTCCTTCTGAAGCCGTTCAGGTGCCACTTCGCCGGCATTTGCTGACATGCTGCGCTCCTTTGCTCCCCTGCCCCGCAGCGTCTCCGCTGCCCTAGCCGCTCGCTCACGGAGAGATATTGACCCCAACCTGTTCCTCGCGGAGTCCCTGAACCAACGCCGCGCCGCGCGGTCCCAAGATCGGCCCCGCCACTCATGGGAGCATCACGTGGCGTGATGCTATTCGCGTCCCCCAGGAGAGTCAATCTTTATAAGGGCTCTTCCGCCTTCGGCGGACGGTTCATCAGTTCCGTTATCGCGTCCAGTGGGGGCTTCTTCTCGAACAAGACGGCGTTCACCGCCTCGGTAATGGGCATTTCGACGTTGTACCGGGCGGCGAGCGCGAGCACGGCGCGGGTGGTCGGGATTCCCTCGATCACCGCCGGACTCTCGCGAACCACACTCTCGACAGTTGTCCCGCGACCAATGCGCTCGCCAGCCGAGCGGTTGCGCCCCAGTGGTGAAACGCAGGTCGTCACCAGGTCGCCCACGCCCGCCAGCCCCACGAAGGTCTGCTGCCGGGCCCCGAGCCTGGCAGCTAGTCGCGTGATTTCAACCAGCCCGCGGGTCAGCAGCGCCGCCTTCGCATTGTCCCCGGCGCGCAGACCATCGAGGATACCGGCGGCGAGCGCGATTACATTCTTCAACGCGCCGGCCAACTCGACTCCCGGCACGTCCGGGTTGGTGTAGACCCGGAATGCGGAGGTGCTCAACACCCCTTGGACCAGCCTCGCCACTTCCGCCGAAGCGCACGCCACCACCACGGTCGCCGGCAGACAGCGGGCCAGCTCGGGGGCGATGCTGGGCCCCGACAGCACGGCGATCGGATTATCCCCGACGTAGGCGTCGATGATCTGGCTGGGCCGCGCCAGAGTTTCGGTCTCAATGCCTTTGGTGACGCTGCAGATGGGCACGCCCACGCCAACGTAGCTGCCAATCCGTTCCCACGTCGCCCGCAGAAACTGGCACGGCACCGCCGAAACGACCAGTTCGGAGTTGGCCATCGCTTTGGCAGGATCAGCGGTGGGCATGATTCGTTCGGAAAGCATAATTCCCGGCAGGTAGCGGCGATTCTCGCGCGTGGTCAGCAAACTTTCGACCTGCACACTCCGCCGCCCCAGCAGCGCGACGTGAATATTGTTCCCAGCGAGGACTTGGGCGAGCACGGTGCCCATCGCACCGGTCCCCACGACCGTCGCTTTCGTCAACATCCCCTTACGCTCCTGCCTAACGGAACTTTGGGTATTTGCCTCGCCAGAGGATCGTACTCGGACAGCACGTCAACGCGACATTCTAAAGGGGGCCAGCCGATGCGTCGCCGGCCGAACGGCGCGCTCCGCCTAGCTCTTCCGGGCCGCCGACCCAAGCCAGTATCGTTTCCAGCGCTAACGGCTCGGTCGGCACGGGTACGACGCGTCGCTGCCGCAGGAAAACCAGCGTGGCGGCGGTCGCCGGTCGCCCGAACACCTCTGCCGCCGCCAGCGCGTAGAGCCACAACTGCACGCTATAGCTGGCGATGCGCTCTTCCCAGGCGGCCGCGCCGCGCACGCGGTCGGTCTTGTAGTCCAGAATCAGCAGTCGGTCTTCACTTTCGAGCAGGCAATCAATCACGCCGCGGAGCACCATCCGCTCGGCGCCGCCCGCTACGGGGAGCGCATAGACGAACGGCACTTCCCGCCGACAGGCGTCCGCGCGCTGCGCTAGCAGTTTGCCCTCGTCGGTGGTCGCGAACCAGACAATGTCGGCAGGGGACAGCAGTCGCACCTCTCCCGCCGAGAGCCGGCTGTCGCCAACGAGCTGAGCCAGTTGCTCTTGGATGTCGGCCGTCCGACGCAGGCGTTTCAAATCGGCGTGCTGCATGAACCGGTGGTAGGCGTTGCCCACTATTTGCCCGTCTTCGTCCTCCGTCTCCCGGGCAAATCTCGGGACACGCAGCGCGGCGGCGAAACCGAGGTCACGCGGCACGTCCTCGCCGCCCGCGCGG
>JBHHZX010000223.1:0-6836 GCA_046758265.1 Phycisphaerae bacterium | reverse complement strand
CGGCGACAAGCACCCGGACACGCTCGTTTCGATCAACAACATGGCCGCATTCGTCAGCGCCAAGGACGGGCTCGACGCCGCCGAGCCCTACTATCGCGAGGCCTTCGAGGGCTTCCGCGAAACGCTTGGCGCCGAACACCCGTTCACGTTGCAGGCGACCCTCAACATGGCCGGCGTGCTGCACGACCTGGAGGGCGTCGTGGCCGGCTTTCTCGGCGGAAAGACCAACGTTGAGGTCGGCGACGACGTGCCGGCGGCAGAAGTCATCGAGAACGTAAAACGCATTAAAGGACTTCGTCAGGCCGCCGCGTCGGTCTGCCGACAGGCCGAAGCGCCACCGAACAACCCATTGCATCTGGCGAGCGCGGTCGAGTTCGTGCTCGAAGCCCTGCACGTGAATGACAAGCTGAGCAAGTATACTTACAGAGAAGGGACGTTTTACAAACGCTGACAACCAGTGATATGGAAGATGGGCGTCATTGAGTGCCCATACTGCGGCGCAGCGCGCGCCGTTCGGATTGTTCGCTGCCTTCCTAACGCCTTGCGCATCACCGCGAACCTGGTGCTCTTGGCCGTCGATGCGATACTTGTCGTTGTTATGTGGTCTCCCTTATTTGACTGGGAGGGGTGGCCGCTCACGCTGAAGCGTCGATGTGCGCACTGCCGGGCCAAGTTTCTCGCCAAGTCGGCGATTGTCGGCCCCAAGTGCGGCAACTGCGGCTACGATCTGACCGGAAACGTATCGGGGGTATGTTCGGAGTGCGGCTGGCGATTAACCGGCAGGGTCAGGCGGCAAGTTTGGCATACAATGAAGCGAGTCCAGCAAGGAGGCCACGGAGCGGCGAAGCCACGCGGGTAACGTCGAAGCCGGCGCCCCCGCAGACGAACTCCGGCTGAGAGCTGATGGCTGAAAGCCGAAAGCCATTCGGTTACAATCATCGTGGAAGGAACGCTGATCATGAGCTGGCCAGACCGCATTACGCTCGACCCGGCCATACTGAGCGGCAAGCCCATCATCAAGGGCACGCGCATCGCCGTGGAGTTCGTCGTAAACCTTCTCGCGGAGGGCTGGAGCGAAGCGCAGATTCTTGAGAACTATCCGGGTCTTACGCACGAGGATCTCCGGGCCTGCCTGGCGTATGCGGGCGAGCAGTTGCAGAGCCAGCGCGTCTACCCGCTGCGCACATCGTGACCGATCATGCGGCTGCTCGCGAACGTAAACCTCCCGGCCGTTGTCATTGCCGCGCTTCGCGAGGACGATCGTATCCGCATGACGCCGTTGCCTCGTCCGCCGACAGGGCTCTGATGAGACACCGCTACTTCGAATTCAACGGCCGGAAGTTCAAGTTCCAGGGCGATCTGGAGCTGACCAGCGATTTCTTCGACTTCATCCTCGCGTACGGCGACGAGGCGCTGAGCGCGCTAAAGCAGCTTGAGCTCGACCCTGAGCAGTCGGAGATGCTTCAGGAGCTGCTCGATCAAGGGCTGCTCGAGAAGTACAAAGGCCGCTTCCGCCTGACACCGCGAGCAGTCAATGCCATGCAGCGCAAGGCGCTGATGGAGGTCTTCGCCTATCTGAAGAAAGGTCACCGCGAGGGCCACGAATCGCCAGAGCCGGGGGGCGACGCCGAACGCGCCGAAGGGACACGGCCGTTCGAGTTCGGTGACCCGGTCAGCGAGATCGACCTGGCGGCGACGTTGAAAAACACGATGAAGCGGCTGTCGAACGCCGCGGTGGAACAAGGCACGAAGGCACGAAGGCACGAAGGCACGGAGGGGAATGTAGCGGCCGGGCTCCGTCCCGGCCGTCGTCGCCCCGGAGGCGTATCATCACTGCTACCCCTGAAACTCCAGCAACGCGATTTCGAGCGCTTTGAAACTGAATCGCGCACCAGTTGCAGCACGGTCGTGCTCATCGACCAGTCCGGGTCGATGGCCCGTTTCGGGCGGTTCTTTCAGGCCAAAAAGTGCGCCATGGCGCTGATCGCGCTGATCCGGCAAAGCTTCCCGTTCGACACCGTCGACCTGGTGGGCTTTGCGTCGGCGGCCGAGCCCATCGACATGGACAAGCTCCCACTGTTGCTGCCCAAACCGGTGACGGTGTTCGACCCCGTGATCAACCTGCGGGTGCCGATCAACAGGCTCGACGACGCCCCGCCACACTTCACCAACCTGCATATCGGCCTGCTCCAGGCCAAGCGGATCCTGGCGCGGCGGGGCGGCGACAACAAGATGATTTTCATCGTCACCGACGGGCAGCCGACGGCGCACGTCCAGGGCGACTACGTGTACCTGCTCTATCCACCCAACCAAGCCAGCCACATCGCGACGCTCAAAGAAGCGTTCCTGATCGCAAAGCGCGACGTGCGGATCTGCACCTTCGCCCTGACCGACGACTACTGGGACATGGACTGGCTGGGCTTCGTGGACGATCTCGGCCGCCTGACCCGCGGCGTCACGTTCCACTGCGCCAGTGGTGACCTGTCGTCGTGCGTGATGGAGTCCTACCTGTCGGGGCGGAAGCGGAAGACGTATATCGCATAGCCATGTCCGCCTACGGGTCTGCGCCAGCAAGATGGTGGGCATTGCCCACCCTACGGGTCTGACCCGCGCCGTCACGTTCCACTGTGCCAGCGGCGACCTGTCGTCGTACGTGATGGAATCCTGCCTTTCGGGGCGGAAGCGGAAGACATATAGTGCGCGACTGGTGTGCGGGCATCGCGCGCGTCCGCCGCGCGGGGCGGGCAAGCGCCTGCGGAGAACCTGGCAATGGAGTTCGATGCGGTCCTGCTTTCTCGAATCCAATTCGCCTTGACCATCGGATTCCACTACCTCTTCCCGCCGCTGTCGATCGGGCTCGGCGTGCAACTGGTCATCATGGAAGGCCTCTACATGGTGACCAAGAACCGCCAATACGAGGCGCTGGCGAAGTTCTGGACGAGAATCTTCGCGCTGATCTTTGCCATGGGGGTCGCCTCGGGCATCGTCATGGAGTTCCAGTTCGGCATGAACTGGGCCACCTTCGCGCGTTTCGCCGGCGACATCTTTGGCTCAGCGCTGGCCGCCGAGGGCATTTTTGCGTTCTTTCTGGAGTCCGGCTTTCTTGCCGTGCTGGTGTTCGGGTGGGAACGCGTCTCGCCGCGCATGCACTTCTTCTCGACCATCATGGTGGCGCTGGGGTCGATCTTCTCCGCGGTCTGGATCGTGGTCGCCAACTCCTGGCAGCAGACGCCGGCGGGATATCACATCGTCGGCGAAGGGCTGG
Organism: Phycisphaerae bacterium; assembly: GCA_046758265.1. Lineage (GTDB taxonomy): Bacteria > Planctomycetota > Phycisphaerae > UBA1845 > Fen-1342 > JALSRY01. Next base: position 3,571 of record JBHHZX010000223.1, on the reverse strand, counting down.
CGCGACGCGCCGAAATCACGGATTTCTGGGCGGTCGTCTTCAACCCGTCAACCTTAGAGCGACTGACACACACGCTAATCGGCGCATTCATTCTCGGCGGATTCTTCGTGATGAGCGTCTCGGCTTACTACCTGCTGAAACGCCGCCATGAGGATTGCGCCCGCAAAAGCTTCACGATTGCGCTGCCGTTCGCGGCGTTTTTCTCCCTGGCCGCGCTCGTTTCCGGGCACTCGAACGCGCAGATGGTCGGGCAAGAGCAGCCGGCGAAACTGGCCGCCTTCGAGGGACACTTTCACACTACTGATGGGGGCGCGCCGCTGCACCTGTTCGGCATCGTGGACGAAGAAGAAGAGCAGGTGAGCTACGGCGTTGCGATACCCGGATTATTGAGCTTCCTGCTGTACGGCGACTGGAGCGCGCCGGTGACGGCGCTCGACGATCCGGCGATCGTACCGGGCGGGTTGAAGGAGAGCGAAACGCTGCGGGAGTACTGGCCGCCGGTGCATCTCAGCTTTCAGCTCTATCACCTGATGGTGGCGTTGGGGATGCTGTTCATCGTGCTGACGCTGCTGGCGAGTTTTCTGCGGTGGCGCGGGACGCTGTTCGAAGAACGCTGGCTATTATGGGTTTTTGTGTTCGCCGTGGTCGGGCCGATGATCGCCAACCAGGCCGGCTGGGCCGCCGCCGAGGTGGGCCGCCAGCCCTGGATCGTCTACGGGATGCTCAAGACGGCCGACGCCGCCTCGAAGGCCGTTTCCGCCGAGGAGGTGTTGGCTTCGATCGCAATGTTCGGTGTGATCTATTCTCTGTTGCTGCTAATCTGGGTTTTCCTCATGGACCACAAGATCAAGCAGGGTCCTGAGGATGTCGCGCAGTTGGCGCCGCAAGGTCCCAAGGAGCGCTGGCTCGACACGGCCGCCCGCCGCGCCGATCCGTCCGCCCGCGAGTCAATGACCGAAGCCCGCGACGAGTCCCTCGGCGCTTCGTCGCAGGAGTCTTAGCCCCCATGGATCTGAACGTGTTGTGGTTCATCCTGCTCGGCATGCTGCTCACCGGTTACGCGGTCCTCGACGGGTTCGACCTCGGGGTCGGCATCCTCCATCTCGGCGCCGGCAGCGACCGCGACCGGCGCGTCCTGATGAACTCGATCGGCCCATTGTGGGACGGGAACGAGGTCTGGCTGGTGACGTTCGGCGGGGCATTGTTCGCCGCCTTTCCACATGCGTACGCCACCGCATTCTCCGCGTTTTACCTGCCGTTCATGCTGCTGCTTTTCGCTTTGATCTTCCGCGCGGTGTCGATGGAATTTCGCAGCAAGCGCGAGTCGCCCACCTGGCGCACCTTTTTCGATTATTGCTTTTTCGGCGCCAGCACCCTGGCGACGTTCCTGTTCGGCGTGGCGGTCGGGAACTCGATGAAGGGCATCAAGATCGGCGAAGACATGGAGTACGCCGGTGCGCTGCTCGACCTGCTCAGGCCGTACCCGCTCTTGGTGGGCATCTTTGCGGTGTCGCTGTTCGCCATGCACGGGGCCATTTACCTGTACCTGAAGACCACCGGCGAATTGCAGAAGCAGATTCACGAATGGATGTGGCGGGCGTTCGGCCTGTTCCTGGTGACGTACCTGCTCACGACGATTTTCACGCTGGCAAGAATCCCGTCGGCCGTCCGAAACTTCGAAGAGCATCCCTGGGCCTGGGTGGTCGTGGTCCTGAACGTGCTGGCGATCGCCAACATCCCCCGCGCGATCTTCCAGAACCGGCCGGGCGACGCGTTCATCTCGTCCTGCTGTACGATCGCGGCGTTCGTCTTTCTGTTCATGATCGCGCTGTACCCGAACCTGATCGCCTCCAGCCTGGACCCGGATTGGAGCCTCACGATCTATAAGGCGGCCTCGTCGCAGAAAACGCTCCGGATCATGGCGATCATCGCCTTTCTGGGAATGCCCTTCGTTCTGGCATATACCACGATCGTCTACTGGGTTTTCCGTGGCAAGGTCGAGCTCGGGAAATTCAGCTACTAGACAGGCTTTCGCGCGGCGCGGTTTGGGACTTCGCTGGGTGCCATGGGCAAGCTTCGCTTGCCCGTGCGCTGAACTCGGCCGACACGAACAACCAGACTCTGCCCGTGCCACCCAGTTGTGCCCACCAACCTAACCCGCCTTCCTTCGACTCTTGAGGAGAAGCTCTTCGATGAACGCACTCTCAAATCGCTTCGCTCGCACGATCGTAGCGCGTTGGCCCGCTTCATTCCTCTCGGCGCACAGGTAGCGCCAGACCACGTCGCCCTCGCGCGTCACTTCGAAGATCTCCCCGTTATCCGAATTCGCGATCAGCGTGTTGCCGTTCGGCAGGCGCTGCGCCGACCCCCGGCTCTCGGTGTAGAAATCGGTCGGCCTCGGTGCCTTGAATTCCCACACAACTTCGTTTCGCAAAGGGTCGAGCTCGATGACCCGCGACCAACCACGGTTCACGCCGTTGTCAAACAGCAGAATACGCCCGTCTTCCAGCACCTGCGCGTCGTGCGGCCCGGAGATGTCCTTCTCACCCCAGGCCCAGATGACCTCCTGCTTTTTCATATCAAAGATCGCAAGGCGGTGCTGGCGGCGAAAACAAACGAGCACATTGTCCGGACCGTAGATAGGGTCCTTGCCGAACAAATGCCCGTGGCGCATCCACTCGACCGAGTTGGCGTGAAACAGGTCGACCCAGGGTCGTCGCCCTACCACCGTCACCGGGTTTTCGATCAGCGGGAAGATCCCCGGCCTACCGATTACGGCGTCGTAAAAGGAGAAGCGTGCCAGCCGTTCGCCTTGCGGCGTGAGGGTTACGATCAGGTCATCCCGGACGTCGATTGTCTGGTGCACGGCCGGCAGCTTGCGGCGCTGAAAGGCAAGCGCCATCAAATTGCCATCCGGCGTCGTCGCTATGTCGTGGTGCACGGGCAGGTATCTCTTCCAGACGACCCCCCCATTCCAGTCGAGTCGCATGGCATGGCGCGTTTCATCCGCCAGCCACGGCACGGGTTCGTCCGGCCGGTCGGCCCCGACGAGGAGAACGTCGCCGTCGGGCAGCAACTCGGCGTGGCCCCACTGCCGTGCGCCGGAATCCTGCCATTCGTGCACCACCTGGCCGGCGTGGTCGATCAGAAGGGCTTTGGCGGTCAAGCGCACCACGAACAATGTGTACCCCGGGTAGGAACGCGCCTCGTCGCGAAAAACGAGCCCGACTTCCTCCTCGTCGTCGTCCTCCACCCAGCCCGCGTAGGGCATCGCCAAAATCGCTTCGACCTCTTCCTGCGTCCGCGATGCGTTGGACGAATCCGACGCCACAGTTTCTTGCGTAGAGCCGGCATCCATACTTTTCACGCTCGCTGCGTTCCCCTTGTCGGTGGCCTGCGGCTCGCCTTCCGTCTTATCGTCGTTTCCGCCGCAGCCACCGAGCAGTGCCAGCAGCAGCGCACCCCCGAACCCTGCAACGTGCAGCCAGCGCATGACGATCGTCCTTCGCGCTTCAGTCTTCGGCCATCCAGGCAAGTTGCCGGGCACTTACGCGTCGCCCCCCCCCCCAGT
>JBHHZX010000222.1:0-6881 GCA_046758265.1 Phycisphaerae bacterium | reverse complement strand
GGCGAATCCATGGCACGCCGTGCTGTCAAATTGGCTGCTCGCCGGCCGCCTTCCGGCCCTAGCGCTGGCGCCATAACTGCTGTAGCAACAAGAGCTTATGCAATTCTTCCCGGTGTGGCACGACGTTTGCTAGCCTGACCTGCGGCAACGCGTTGATTGGGAAGACAACGGACGACTGTTGATAACGTAAGGAGGTATGCGATGTTCTTGGCACGAAGAGGATTTCCGATAGCACGGTTCGACAGCTTTCGACACGATCTGGACCGCCTTTTCAACGAGTTTCAGACAGGTTTTGGCGAACTGTGGCCACTGGACGAGCGATCGTTTCCGGCGCTGAACATCTGGGACGACGGTGAACGCCTCTATGCCGAAGCCGAAGTTCCCGGGTTCAGGATGGACGACATCGAAGTGGCGGTGATGGGCAGCCAGTTGACCATCAAGGGGCGCCGCGAATTCTCCAAAGAGGAAGGCACGAGCTTCCATCGGCGGGAGCGCCGCACCGGCGAGTTCATCCGCACGCTGACGCTGCCGGTCGAGGTCGACCCGGACAAGGTAGAGGCCACGCTCAAGGACGGCGTGCTGGCGGTCGTGATGCCGAAGGCCAAAGCCGCCTTGGCACGGAAGATCAAGGTGAAGACGGCGTAAGCAATCAAGAAATGAACGCCCACGCTGTTTCACGCGAGCAGCGAAAGGAGATCGATATGGATGCCAACACGACCATTGAAAAACGCGCAGCCACGGCGACCGAGGTGGAGCGTACGCACGGTGGGCGCACCTACGTGCCGGCGGCGGACATCATCGAGAACAGCGAAGAACTGCTGTTGGTGGCCGACGTGCCCGGCGCAAATGCCGATGGGATCGACATCGACTTCGAGCGCGGCCGCTTGACGATTGAAGCCCGCATCGAGCCGCGCCAGCCGGAGAACCGCACGCCGTACCTCCTGCATGAGTACGGCGTGGGCGACTTCTGCCGCTCGTTTGAGGTCGGCGAGGGGATCGATGCGGAGAAGATCCACGCGGAAGTGACCGATGGCGTTCTGACGCTGCATTTGCCGAAGGCGCAGGCGCTCAGACCCCGGAAGATTAAGGTGAAATCGGCGAAGTAAGCCGCTATGAGGTCGCGCGCAGCACCCGCGGATAGGGGGGCGGTCGTCTTGCCCGCCCTGCTCCGGCCGAAGAATTCGATCCGAAACAGAGAAAAAGCCCGGCCTTTTTACGTCGGGCTTTGCTTCTTTCCGCCGGCGTTTACCCGCCGATGTCGATCGGCACGCGGAGTACGGTGTCGTGGCTGGCGCGCTCACGGAAGCGCAGGTAGCCGACCGGACGCCGCTCCTGGGGTTGATCCTTCAGACGCTCCTGCAACTCGAACTCCAGCGGGATCGGCACGCCGGGAACGAAGTTGATCGCGGAGGCGCCGTTGCGGCCCACCTTGATCGGGATCGGCTCGGCCAGCAACTGGTCGATCTCGACGGTGATGGGTGTTTCGCGCTGGTCGTCGGCGACCGCAAAACCACCAGTGATCACCATCGTAAGCGTTGCGGAGTCTCCGCCGGGTTTGCGCACGGTCGCGCTGAGCTCACGATTGGAGAACGCATCGAAGAAGATCGCCTCGCCCGAGCTGTCCTTGATCTCCACGCCGATATCGGTGGTTTCCGCATAGGCGTCCGGCGTCAATTCGAGATGGATGCGGACGCGATCGAAGCGCTCGTCGAGTCTGATGGAATACTCCAGCGTGTCCTTGAGCCCCTTGAACTTGTCGTCTTTGTGCTGGCGGTACCCGTCGAGCAGGCCGTCCGCGTCGGCGACGACGCGCTTTTCGAACATGTTGGTGACCGTCAGTTCGCCGGAGGGCTGGCCGCCACCCGACCACTCGGTGATCTCCGGCGGGTCGGCATGGAGTCCGAAGAACTGCGCCCGCAATTCGTAGGGCCACTCCTTGTCGGGCCGGTCAGCGATGATGGGCACCTCCCAGACGCCGGGCCGGAGCTTGTCGGTGAACTCGCGCACGATTTCGCGCTTGCCCGCGTCGGTGTCGAGCTGATTGCCGCGAATCCGGTAACCGTGCCCCGCTGGATCGAACACGTATTCAAAACGGGCTTTGGACGTCCGACCTTCCGGCGCCGAGAGGGTCAGCTTCATCGCGCTGGCGCCCGGCGGGACGGCCAGGTAATAGCGCTGCGACGTCCAACCGTTTACCCTTTGATCTTTGAACGTAAGTGTGCAGTCTTCTTGCAGCGACAAACGGTGTGGCACAACCACCGTGTTTACGAGTCGGAACGCGACCAGACCGTCGACGAGCGCATCCACCGTGCCGACGTAAAGACCCGGCTCTTTGAGCCTGTCGGCGTCATACTCGGCGTACACCCGCGCGCTTTGCTCGCTGCGCAGATAGGTCGTTTTCTGCGGCAAACGAATCCAGTCGGTGTTGGAGCGCAGCTCGAACTTGCGCGTGAAGGCGGTGCGTGCCGCCGCATCGACGCTCGGGGCGAAGATCGGCTTGATAGTGAAGGTTTGCCGCTCATCGTCGGGAAACCAGACGCCGCGCCAGTACGCGGCCCGGGCGCGGCCTTTGTAACCGTGTGGGCAAGGCGTTGAGATGTCGTAGCCGACAACCGGGTCGTCCTTGGCAACCGCGACGAGCTTGTTCAGGATTCCCTTCGCCTTCGGCAAGTCAGGCACGCCCCAGCCCATGTCGAGCGCCGTGGCGCCGGCGACGGGACGGGCACTCAGACAGAGCGCGCGGCGGACATCCCAGGCCCGGACCCGCTCGCCCGGATGCTTCGCCAGCGCGTCGCTGATCAGCAGCGCGCACAAACCGGCCGCGTACGGGCTGGCCATGCTGGTCCCGCCCCAGTGGTCGCCGCGCCTGACATAGCGCGGAACGGTCGAGGTGGCCAAACCGGGCGTGACGATGTCGGGCTTGCCGAGCTCTCCGCCACGCGAACTGAAACTGGTGATGACCGCGTGTTCCAGGTCGTAGCCCTGCACGTCGCGGGCGGAGTCGGCGGCCAGCAGCGCGCCGACGCTGATGATGTGGTAAGCCGCCGCCGGCGTGCCGATCGACGAGACGCCCGGCCCTTCGTTGCCGGCCGACGTGCAGAACACGACGTACGGATTCGCGCGCAAAAACTCATCGACGAACTCGTCGATGTCCGAATGGCCCTCGATCTCCGACTCGACGCCGTACGAAAGGTTGCACACCACCGGCACGCCTTGCTCGCGAGCGTAGCGGCCGACATGCTCGAGCGCCTTCTTCATGCTCTCGGTGACGCTGATGCCACCGATGGAATTCATCCCGATCTTGCAGCTCATCAGCTTGGCGCCCGGGGCGACGCCGTTGAAACCGTCCTGGTTGTTGATGCGATACCCGGCGGCGATGCCGGCGACGTGCGTCCCGTGCGCGCCGTCGTCCCAGTGCACGACGACCTTGGCCTGCCGCAGAAAAGTATTGACGGCGAACGTGACCGGCTCGATCTGCTTCTCCGGCCGTTCGCGGTGGAACGTGAACGCGTCGTATCGGAACCTGTAGTTCTGCAGCGGTTTCTCGTCGGCGAAGTCGCGGTCTATATCCGTATCGACAAAGCACAGCGCCTGGTCGTCACCGTCGCCGGCCAGTGCGGTCACCAACACCGTCCACTCGTCGTTGGTTGTGCCGTTGTCGTTGAGGTCGGGCACGTCTGAGTTGATGAAGCGGTGCTCGTCAAACGTGCCGAACCAGTAGCGACGCTCTTCGCGCTTCTTGTCGGCAGGCAGCTCCGGCAGCGCGTAGTAGATCGGCGAACCCTCGTCGTCGTAATCCACGAGCTTGCCTTCCTGCTCGTCGATCCGCACGCGGTGCAGCTCGATGTCGCCCTGCCCGGTGAAGTCCTGTACGTCAACGACCTTGACCTCGCCGTCGGGCGTCCGCGTCAGGCCGGGGATCGACGGGTCTACGCCGGTGTCGAAGATTGCGATCACCACGCCGCGCCCGTCGCTGTTCGGGTTGGCGGCGAGGAATTCATCGACCTTGCAGGTCGAAAGCGACAGTTGCGTCCACGACGGCTTGGTTTGGGCGCAGGCGATGCCGGAACACAGCATCAGAGTACTAAATAAAGGGAACGCGCGGATTCGCATGACGATGACCTCCTTCGTATAAGCACGGTGAAAGTTGCAGAGTCAGACTGTAACGCGGAAGGGGCGATTCGCACAGCGACATGGCCAGGCCGCTCAACGCGGGCCGGCCCCTGCGCGAAGGTGCGTACGCGCCTGGTCGCTGGCAAAACTCCCCCCGTTGGCCATTCCTCGACCGTTTTCGGGGAACCCGCCAGCCGCACAGTCAGTACACATCGGCTGCGCCCGCAGCACCGGTGGCGTATTGTCCGCCGCCCCGTTCGACCGGCAGGACCGAGCGCCCGAGCGCCAACAAATCGCAAAAGACTTTGTTTCAAGCATACTTGCGCACGCCGAACTCTACGAGCTGACCGCCCCGACTGCGGAGAAGCTGAGCAGAAAAAGGCCGCGCTGCCGCTGGATGTTACGTTATACTTGACGGTCGGGCAGGGGCGCATGTCGGGGCTGGTCGCGGCAAGTTCAGTCTGTATGAGGAGGCGGATCGATTACCGTTCGGGCGATCCCTGAAACGGTGTGGAGGTGCACGGGGGGTTGGCCCGTACGGCTGCGATCTGCGATAGCGGAGGACGAGTAATGATACGACGAGCGTTGACCAGACGATTGTGCTATGGAATGGCCTTCATCATCAGCAGCATGGCCTATGCCCAGGACTGTGGCATGGCCGAACTCATCGGTGACAACCTCGACCTGGACACCGGCGAGACGACGAACGTCGGCGGCGTGTCTGCTGCGTACAACAGCGGCGACAACGAGTACAGAGTCGTCTGGTTCGACTCGCGCATCGTCGGGCAGAACGACGTGTACGCCCAGCGCGTCTCGCCCTCCGGCGAACTGCTCGGGCCCAACGTCACGATCATCGCCGGCTCCAACTCGCAGACCGATACGGCGGTCGCGTACGATCCGACGAACAACCAGTACTTCATCACTTGGCGCAACCAGAGCGACGGTCCCGGCAGCCCCGGGTTCAACCACGCCTTCGGCGGCCTTGCTTCCGCGACCGGCGGTCTGATCGGAAGCGAATTCGACGTCTCGAACGCCGGACTTGAGGCGACGCTCGCGTACAACAGCACGAACAACGAATACTTCCTCGAGGCGCGCAACTTTGCGGGCGGCGGGACAGCCGGCATCTACGGACGGCGTGTCTCCAGCGCCGGCGATCTGCTCGGTGGGAGCATCACCATCGCCACCGCGGGCGCGCCCGCACCGGCCGGACAGGTCGCGTACAACGTCAACGGCAATCAATACCTGGCGACCTGGCGTGACCAGATGGCGGAAAACCTGAAGGGCCGTATCATCAACGCAGACGGCTCGTTCGGCACCTCACCGTTCGTGATCAGCCCGATGTTTCCAGAGTCGGGGCTGGCCGCCAGCGTCGCCTTCGATCCGATCAGCGATCGTTATCTTGTCGTGTTCAGCGAGTTTTCCGCCGGTGGCGTATATGGACAATTTGTCACCGGCTCGGGCAGCTTGGACGGCGAGACGTTCACCATCTTCACGAGCACGTCCAGACTTTCGCCGTTTGCGGCGTATGACGAGGTCAACGGCGTGTTCCTCACGGCCTGGGTGGACAGCGACAGGGGCGCCGTCAGCGCACAGCTTCTGGCCGATGACGGCAGCTCGCTCGGCGGTCCGCTCTGGATTGTCGGCAGTGGAGCCTCCGGCGTCCCGCGCGTCGTGACGAACTCCACGGAAGGCGGGTTCATCGTCGCCTGGGTGGATCGGTCCAACGTGCCCGCGCGTGCGGACGTGCTCGCGCAGCTCGTCGGCGTGACGGCTGTGTGCCGCGGTGACATAGACGGCGACTGCGATACCGACCTGAGCGATTTGGCCGCATTATTGTCCGCCTACGGCACTTCGATCGGCGACCCCGCCTACGATCCGAATGCCGACTTCGACGACGATGGCGATGTCGACCTGACCGACCTGGCTTACTTGCTCTCGGATTACGGCTGCACCCCGTAGGCCCGGTCGGCCAGCAGAGTGACTGAACCCCGCGGACGCCGCCAGATTCCTCGCTGCGCTCGGAATGTCAGCGCGCATCACGGCTAAGATAACCAAGCAGGTTAAACGTCGCGTGAGCTGACGCCACGGAGACGGGCCATCTTCGGCGGATCACTTCGCTCTGACTGCCGCACGTTAGGGATGTTCGCGCGGTTAGAAGTAGCGCAGATTCTGCGCCGGCGCTCTTCGCGCGGCACTAGACCGCAACGATTGAAACCAAGGAGCCCGGTACCCAACACAACCCCGCTGATACCTGATGCCGGACCCGCCGATCTAGCCGATACCAAGAAGCACGCGACCGTCGATACGTAGCGCGAAATCAGGCTCCGGTGCCACAACGCAGCAAAGCCCCGATCGAGGGTCAGTCCGCATGCAGCCGCACGGCATCATGTTTCACCACTTCCACGACGACCGGCATCCGGCCGGACAGGGATCGCTCTCGGCCGACGACTTGGCCGCGCTCATCCGCTTTCTCGAACCAGGCCGGTTTCTCCCGGCGCGGGAGTGGCTGAGGCGTGCGGTCGCCGGCACGCTCGACAATCAACACCTGTGCCTGACCTTCGACGACAACCTGCGCTGCCAGTACGACGTGGCGTTGCGGGTACTCGGGGATTTCGGGTTGACGGCGTTTTGGTTCCTCCCGACGTCGGCCTTGCAGGGAAGGCTCCAACGGCTCGAGCTATACCGCGCGTTCCGGGTCAGATACTTCGACGAGATCGACGACTTTTACGAAGCGTTTTTCCGCACGTTGGCAACCTCGAACTACGCCG
>JBHHZX010000221.1:0-6883 GCA_046758265.1 Phycisphaerae bacterium | reverse complement strand
CTCGTAACAGGTGGCCTCGGGACGATCGGCGCGGGGCTGGTGACAGAACTTCGCTCGCGGGGACACCATGTCGTGTCTTGCGACATCTTCCATCAGCCGGACGAAGTCGGTTTCAGTCTCCGCACGGACGTGGCCGAGCCCCTGTACGCCCGCTGCGATGTCGGCGAGTACCGGCAGATTGAACGCGTGTTCGACCGCCTCGGACCATTCGACTACGTGTATCACTGCGCCGCCGAGTTCGGCCGCTGGAACGGCGAAGATTTTTACGAAACCCTTTGGCGAACCAATTGCATCGGCACCAAGAACATCATCCGGCTGCAGGAACAGCACGGGTTCCGGCTCATCCACTTCTCGTCGTCGGAAGTCTACGGTGATTGGCCGGAGGTGATGCTCGAGTCGGTCATGGATGACTATGAGGTCAAGCAGCTCAACGACTACGCCATGAGCAAGTGGGTCAATGAGATGCAGGTGCGGAACTCGCACCTTCGGTACGCCACGGAGAGCGTCATCGTCCGCCTGTTCAACACGTACGGCCCGGGCGAGTACTACAGCCCGTATCGTTCCGTGAACAGCCGCTTCCTGTTTTGCGCGCTGCAAGGACTGCCCTGGACCGTCTATCGGGGGCACGCGCGGACGTCCACGTACGTGGCCGACACGGTGCGGACGCTGGGTAACATCAGTGAAAACTTCATGGCCGGCGAGACGTATAACATCGGCGGCAGCGAATTGCACTCGATCGAAGAACTGTCCGAGATCGTGTTAAAGGTAACCGGCGCTGAGCCGAGTCTCGTTCAGTATGAGGACAGCGAGGCTCTGACCACAAAGACCAAGCGCGTAGACGTGAGCAAGTCGATCCGCGATCTCGACCACAGAAACTCGTACAGCCTCGAAGACGGCATGCGCATTACCGCGAACTGGATGCGGAAGGTCTACGAGGTGCTGCACGGTCGGTCGCAGGGGGCGATCATCAAACTCGTATCGCCCGTCGACCCCGCGATTGCCACACCGGCCGCGCGCGATGCCTTTTGCACGGTGGGAGCGGAAAGCACGCAATAAAGCGGCTTCTTGCGATGGCTTGCCGGACAACGGCGAGCGACATAACGAATGTGTCATGTCAACGCCGAGAATACTCCTGCTGGCCGGTTCGGTTCCGTCCGAGAAGGATGTCGGTGGACTGATTCTCCACGACCTGATTCGGCTGTATCCGCGCGACCGGATCTGTTGCTTCGCCATTGACGAAGCGGATCACGGAAGCGCAAAGGCGGACCTCGATTGGCTGCCGCTGCACGTGGAGAACGTACCGTCTTCATCCGGTGCCCAGTGGAGCGATGGTATTCGCGGCCGCATCGTGACGCATTGCAGGTATCGCTACAGGCGCGCCGTCTACCTGCCGCAACTGACTCGCCGAGTTGTCGAGTTCGGCGCGGCCCATCGGGTCGAGCTGGTCTGGGCGGTGCTCAATCGACCATCGCTATACCGCATGGCGCCTGCCGTGGCGGCGCAACTCGGGGTGCCGCTGGTCGTTACCATATGGGACCCGCCCGAGAGCGTCTGCCTCAACCATCGCCTGGATCGATTCAGCCGCAGTGTCGCCCAGCGCGATTTCGACCATGCCATGCGCACGGCGAAACGGTGTGCTGTCATGTGCGAAGCGATGCGCGATGAATATCGAGCCCGGTACGGCGTCGAGACCGTCATCATGCGGAACGGCATAAGCCTGCGGTACCGGCGGCCGGTCGCGACAAGGCCGAATGACGACGGCCATCTAACGATCGGCTTCTGCGGCGCCCTGTACGCGACCCGCGAGTGGCGGGCGCTTCTGTCCGCACTCGCCAGCGTGAACTGGCGTATCGACGGCCGTGATGTTCGGGTGCGGGCATTCACGACGTCGATCTGCGGCAATCTGCACAGCCGGGCTTGTATCGAATGGCTTGGCTGGCGCCCTCCGGCCGAGGTGATTGAGCTGCTGTCAGAATCCGACGTCAACTACCTCCCGTATTGGTTCGACCCCCGTCGCCGGTCAGCCGTACGACTCTGCTTTCCGGCCAAGCTGACGACTTATTTGGCGTCAGGCCGCCCGGTTTTCTTCCATGGGCCGTCGGACTCATCGCCGGCACGCTTCTTCGATCGCTTTCCTGTCGCGGCGTGCTGCCATTCCCTGGACGAGGCCGAGATTGTCGGCACGCTTGAGCGTCTGGTCGGGGACCGCGCGCTCTACGAACGTGCGACCGCCGCGATCGACGCGGCGATTGACGAGGAGTTGAACCTGAACGTCTCCCGCGCGCGCTTCGCCGAACTCATCGGGGTCGAGGAACACGAGCTGTTGCCCGTCACCGCGGTGCGACCACCTCGTAAACGAGATCGGACCGACTTTCGAACAGGCGCAAGGCGCATTGGGCGTAGCTCGACCACTTGAAGTTGGCGCGAGCGAACGCGGCGGCCTGCAACGCCATCGCGCGTAATTGGCGCTCGTCACCCAAGGCCGCGGTAAGTGCGCCAGCCAAAGAAGACGTGTTGCCGCGCGCGAAGGTGTAGCCCAGGCGATAACGCTGCACAACTTCCGCGAGCGGACTGAGCACCGTACCCAGCACGTTTTCCGGGATGACCACCGGCAGACCCGCCCAAAGCGCTTCGGCGATCGCCTGCCCGAACGTCTCGGCGCGACTGGCGGCTACGAACAGATCCGCGGCCGCGTACCAGTCCCCGACGTGCTGATCCGCCCCGACGAACAGCGTGCGCGACGCGATGCCGGAACCACGCAATTCCCGGCGGACGGCCAGCTCACGCTCGCTCCGGCCGACCAGCACCCACCACCAGTCCGGTTCGGCGCACCGAGCAAGGGCCTGGGCGATGTAGCGCTGTCCTTTGTTTTCGTTTACGAGGCCGACCGTCAGTAGCAGCTTGGCGTCCGAAGGTATGCCCAGATCGGCGCGCGTGCGAGAGACGCGCCGCGTGTGTCGGTCATCCACGCCGAGCGGGCAAACGCCGGTGGGAGCGCGCAGCGGACAGTAGAGGGTCTTGACCGCGGCTCGGACCGCTGTGGCCGTAACGAGCACGCGATGGGCACGTTGGAAGGCCTGCTTCTCAAACCATCTGAGCGCCGACCAGCGCGCATCCGGGTGTTCCACTTTGTCGAGCATCGCCGGGGCATATAGCAGCGGCTTATTCGGCAAGGCCCAGTGTGTCGCCATCGCCAGAGGCGCCGAGAGCGCGATGACGGCGTCGACATGGGCGGTCGCCTTACGCACCGCGCGATACCAGAACGGCGCCGAGCCGAACGGCTGGAACCGCCACAGCAGCGGCCAGGAACGTGGCTGGCGGGCGATGATTTCGTCATAGTCGGCGTCGCCGTTGGCGTCGTGGGTCCCAGTGCACAGTAAAGACACTCGGATTCCGCACGCACGCAAACCCTGCGCAAGGTTACGGGCGTGCCGCGCACCGCCGCCAAGCGCGTGATGCGCTGTCAACACCTGGATCTGAATTGTGCGTGGCTTGGACCTCAGAGTGCGCTCCCTACAGGGCCCCCAGTCAGGTGTGTGCCGGCGAACGGGAGCCGCGGTCAAACAGTGCGGCGCGCCACAAGGCCGCGAACGGCCGTGCCCATTCCCACCTGGGGCGCGCCCAGGGTCGGTACAATAGCGATTCAAGGCCGAAGCGGGCGGCGGTGGCAAAGCGCTCGTTTCGGTACGATAGGTCGCGCAGGATCGCCAAGCAGTGGGCCATCCCTCGTCGCCAACTACGACGGCAGTCGGGGCGGCGACGAAGCTCGTGCTTCAACAGGCGGCGGGCGCGCAGGTTCGCGAGCATCGCCGCTTCCGGGTCCTCTGAAAGACTTTGAGGCGTATCGGCAGAATACGTGGCGACAGGCGCGTTCAGATAGACGCACGGTCCCAAACATGCCAAACGCACCCACATGTGATAATCCTGTCTTCGCCGTAGTTCCTCGCGGTGAAGTCCCGCCTGTTCCAGGCAGCGCCGCCGCACCAGCACCATCGGCACGCTCAAGAAATTGTCTTCGAACAGATGCGGGGCAAAATCAGTCGGCTGATCGAACGGAAGCGGCGGAAGCGGGTGTTGCTTCTTGCGGCCATCGGCGTAACGCGCTGTAGCCCGCCCGGCGACGAGCACCGTGTCGGGCCAACGGCGAAACGCCTGAAGCTGCCGCTCGGTCTTGTCGGGTTCCCACTCGTCGTCATCGTCCAGAAATGCCACAAATTCGTTGCGCGACGCGCGAATGGCGGTATTCCGAGCGGCGGCCAGGCCAGCGTTCGGCTGATAGACGTAATGAACCCGTGAACCGAAGCTCGCTGCGACTTCGCGCGTGTCATCCGCGCTGCCATCGTCAACCACGACGATATCGCACAGATAGGCGACGGTCTGGCCGAGCGCGCTCCGAATAGCGTGCAGCAACAGCGCCGCCCGGTTGTAAGTCGGCATCACAACAGTGACGCGACCGTTTTCCAGGTAGCCATCCCGTAGCATGGCGCGAACTCCGTGGCGGTGCGACTGCCACCCTGAGGCCCGGCGCGGGACCAGAGTGTCACGCGCTCTGGTCCGCCCGCTTCGAACTGCGGGACCGCAAGCAACAAGGGCAATGTCATTTTGTCGCGTCTTTCAGGGTAGAGCTCCTCGCATTCTCTCGCGTGCATGCGGACGAGACGAAATACGGCCGGACACGGCGGCGCGCCACAGTGCTGAGAACACCCGCCCCCATTCCCACTTGGGCCGCGGCCGTGGGTGATACCGCAAGGATTCAAAACCAAAGCGCGCCGCCTCGGCATAGCGCCCCTCGCTGAAGCAGCGATCGCGCAGGGTCGCCAGATTGCGAGCAATCGCCCGGCGCCAGATCGCGCGGCAGTCGGGGCGGCGTCGAAGCTCGCGCTTCAGCAGGTAGCGCGCGCGCACATTCGAGCGTAGCGCCGCGTCGCGGTCCCGCTGGAGACTCTTGGGCGTATCGGCAGCATAGGTCGTCACGGGTGCACCCAGAAAGACACAGGGGCCCCGGCAGGCCAACCGCACCCACATGTGGTAATCGTGTGACCGTGGCAGGTCTTCGCGGAACAACCTTGTCTCGTCGAAGAGACGTCGCCTCACCATCACCGACGGGGTGGACATGATGTTTTGGTCGAACAGTGCCGGCGCAAAATCCGCCGGCTGGTCCAACGGGATATTGACCACCGGGTGCGGCACAGTTCGACCGTCGGCGTACCGCTCGACGCCGCGTCCGGCAACGAGTACCACATCGGGCCAACGGCGCATGGCGTCCAACTGTCGCTCGGTCTTGTCTGCCTCCCACTCGTCGTCCGTATCGAGAAACGCGACGAATTCATTCGTGGACGCATGAATACCCCGGTTGCGTGCGGCAGCGGCGCCGGTGTGCGGTTGGCGAATATAGTGAATCCGCAGTCCAAAGCGGGCAGCAACTTCGCCCGTGTTATCCGTGCTGCCATCGTCCACAACGACAATATCGCAAAGCTGCGCGACCGTTTGATTCAGCGCGCTCTCGATGGCGCGCGGCAAGAGTGCTGCGCGGTTGAAACTGGGGATGATGACGGTGACCCGTCCGTTCCTGACGGAAGCCACGCAGTTCATGCTGGTCTATCCGCGTCGAAGCTGGTCGCACGTGCCCACGAACGAGCCGCAATCCTCATCGGCGTGCCGACCCAACAGCGCTATCGACGCGTCACGGCCTAGTCTTGAGCACGCTCCCGTAAGCGGTCCCGAGACGACGCCGGGGAGTGTCAGCTTGACCACGCGCCGAGAGCCATCTCTCGCGGTGCAGCGCCTCCGGTTGCGCGATCGACTATCGCAGATTATCAGCGCTTTCATCGGGTATGACGCCACAGAACGTGAACGGCAGCGCAACCGGGAACACCGGTTCGTCCGTGTTCTCGTTGTTCGTGGTACCATGGTAGGTAAACGGTTCGCGCACACGGAGCGCTCTGCCCGCTCCGCGGACCCATACCCAGACTTCCGGAGTCTCGAACTGGTTCCAGACCTTCCAGCGGTCCCACGGATTGCAGTTACGCAGACGTTGCTCGAAACGCCGGCCGTCCCAACTGGTGATCCAGTTGTCTCGGGCGGCACAGCAAAAGCGCAGGCTCTTCAACTCCGGATAGGTGTACTTCATCGCCAGATCCAGGTTGCCCATGTAGCCGAATACTCGGACGCCCTGGTGCATCTCAGGTCCCATGTAAAGAACCACGGCGTCGGAGTGAGCCCGGGCCAAGTCCGCGATCGGTGCGTTGGCAAGGACCTCCTGCTCGACGGCCCATGCCTCCGCCCAGTCCTTAACGCGCATCTGGGTGGCAAAGGCCAGCAGACCGCCGAGAACGACGGCGCACCCGGCACCGGCGATACGCACCATCGCCGGCCTGCCGGGCAGGCTGCCCACGCCTACCGCCAGAGCTGCCGCCAGCCACAAACTGAAGGCCATGGTTGTACGAGAATCCAACCCCACCCCTCTGAGGCTGTAGCCCGCCACGCTCAGAACAAGAACGCCGATAAGCATGCCCAGACTGCAAGCCATGAGCAGGCCGAGTCCGCGCAACGACATCGCTCTTTCGCTCTTCTGCAATAATCTCCACAGCAGGACATAACCACTCAAGGCGAGGACCGCCAGCAGCAACAGCTCAACGAGAGGCGAGACTTCGCGCGCGCTATGCCCGATGAAATAGCGGATCCGGTGCAGGTTGTCGATCGCCACGTCCCACCAGGCGGGACAGAAGCTCTTTGACGGCGCGAGCGAATTGAAGAGCGGGACCAGGCGGTTCCAAGCGACGGCCAACGCTTGGACTGCGGCAAATGGCAAGATGGAGAGCGCGAATGCCTTCGCGCCGATTCGTCGCGGAACGCCGCACAACCAGCCAATCACGAACAAGAC
>JBHHZX010000220.1:0-6891 GCA_046758265.1 Phycisphaerae bacterium | reverse complement strand
CGACGGCCGACGGGGACGTCGGCCGCTACGGAAACGCGCGAAACGCAGCAAGCGGAAACGGCACTAGCTTGCGTAGCTCACGCGCACCGTCTCGCCGCTGCGCAGGGTTTTCGCCCGACCGGCGACGCTGAGCGCCAGTTCGACCCCCCGTTTGTTCTCGGCCGTCAGCACGATTTCGCGCCGACCGATGTTGACGTTGACTACTTCGCCGCGCAGAAGCAAGTTAAAGCGCAGGGACGTCCATTTCGCCGGGAGCTTGGGATTGATCCGCGGGCCGTTTTCGGAAATGGATACGCCGCCGAAGCCGAAGACGGCGGCCAGCCAAGCGCCGCCCATCGCGGTGCCGTGCAGGCCGGCGTGCGTGTCGCGCCGGCCGGTGAGCTCTTCGTCGAGGTCCATTCCGGCAGCGATTATGAAGTTGCGGTAGGCCTCATCGAGGTTGCCGACGTCCGCCGCGGCAATCGCGTTGATCGCGAAGCTCATGGACGAGAAATCCATGCTCTTGTCTTTGTAGAACTCCCAGTTCGCCCGCCGGACGTCGCCGTCGAAGTCGTCGCGGAAAAGCACTAGTGCCATGACGACGTCTGGCTGGTTGAGTGCCTGGTACGGAAAGACGGTCGCGAACCATTCCTGTCGGTCTTTCAGCAGATCGTCGGGGACCGGCTTGAGCTGGTAGAAGCCGTCGTATTGTTCATAGACTTTGGTTTTCGGATCGAACCGCAGCGTGAGCCGGTCGGCTACGCGTCGCCAAACATGTGGTTCGTCTTCGTTCAGGTGCACCCGTTGGCGTATTGCGGCAAAAGCACTAGCGTTTTTAGTGCGCAGCCGGTCGAGCGCATCCGCTGCCCAGCGCAGATTTCGTATCGCCAGGTAGTTTGTATAGAAGTTGTTCGTGCTCTCGCAGTGGCCCTCGTCGGGACCGGCGACGTCGCGGATGTCGTACGCGTCGCGAGCAGGATCATGCTTCGCACGGGAAGCGTAAAACCGCGCCGTTTCGACCAGGATGTCGACGCCGCGTTCGCGCAAAAACGATTCGTCCCCGGTCGCCCGGAGGTATTGCATCAGGCTGTAGACGATGTCGGCGTTGATGTGGATGTTGGTGTGAACGAAACGATACCATTTGCCGAGGCATTCCTCGCCATACGGCCCGGCCTGCCAGGCGAACTTTGCGCCTGCGTATCCGAGCTCGCGCGCGATTTGGCGGCCCGGCTTCAGCCCTTCGTACCGAAAGTTGAGGCAGGTTCCTGCCAGTTCGGGAAACGTGAACGTGTAGAATGGCACGATGCATAGGTCGGTATCCCAAAAGGTGTTACCCTGGTAATACTCGCCGGTCAGCAGCTTGACCGGCACGCTGAGCTTGTCGCTGTACCGCGGGGCGGCGGCCAGCAGGTGGTGCAGACAGAAGCGCAGGTAACGCTGCGCCTGTTCGTCGCCGTCGATTTGCACGTCCGCGCGCTCCCAGAGCGCGGCCCAGGCGGCACGCTGCTGGTCCAGCGCGGCGTCGAAGCCTTGCCGGGCGGCGGCGGCGAGCTCGTTTTCCAGCTCGACCGCGACGCCGTGACGTCCGTCTTCCGAGCACGTCAGGACGATGCAGCGGTCGATTGTGATAGTTTGCTCTTCGGTTCGGTCGGTGCGGGGTCCGGCCGCTACGTTCTTCGGGGCGAATTCGTAGCACGTGTAGACGCTGTCATGCTCGACGACGCCGCGCAGTTCCGGCCTCGGAGATGTATCGCGACAGCTATGTTGGACCGCCAGATAAACATCGTGTCTGCGCGCGTTCGTACGGGCGCGGAGCGTGCAGCGCTCGGCGGAATCGACGCGTGCGTCCGCCACGACAAACTGGCGTTCACGCGTCGTGTTCGAATACACGCGGGCATCGATGCCGCTGAGCACGCGGATCGGAGCATCGTGGTCGATCGGCGTCAGCGTGAATCGCATACAGACGCGGTGCGCGCGTGTCAACGACGCGAAGCGCGCCATTTCGAGGCGTGTTGTGCGGCCGGCGGCGTCGCGGTAATCGTAGGCGTAGCGATATACACCGGTGCGCAGGTCAAGCGACTGCGAGAAGTTCACGACCTCGCCGCGACCCAACGACAGCTCGCGATCGTCCACGTAGACGCGCACAAACAGCGGGCTCGGCAGGTTCGCGACGGCGGGGCTTTTTCCGGCGGTGTCGAAGTACCGCGGGTCGAGATAGCGCCGTTCCTGGTTCGACGCGCGCAGTGTGCCGAACTGGTCGATCTCGTCGTAAACGCCGTTGATCAGCGTCACCGGGCCGCAGCCATCGCGGTCTTCCTGGAGATTGCCCGTCAGACCCAGGTAGCCGTTGGAGATCGTGAAGACGCTGTTGTACTGACCAAGCGCGTGGGCGTCGTGGCGCGTGTTCGTGATGGTCCAGGTATCGCTCACGCTCATCGCAGGTCGTGGCTCACATTGTAGCGTCCGGTCCCCGTGCCGGACGTAGGGCGCGGGGCGTACTCGCAAATGAACGACCGGTGCGGGGCCCGGCCGCTACGTTCGGCCGCGCGAAGGGGCGGGCCGCTAGATCTGTGGTTCCGGCAGCAGCAAGTTATGCATCAAGATCAACTCCGGGAGGCCGCCCTTAATCACCATCGTGGCGGCCGAGTAGTCCTGCCGGCTCGTGTCCCGGTTGGGCAGCGCCACTGCACAGCCGATTCCCGCCGCCCGGAGTGCGATGATCCCCGGCTCGGTGTCTTCCAGCCCGACGCAGCACCTGTAGTCGCTCTTGGGGATCGACATCTGCTGCAACGCAAGGCTGTACAGATCGCGGTGCGGCTTGAGGCGGTGCTCGCAGGCGTCGGAGGCGTTGACAAAACCGTCAAACACCGCGCGATGATCCGCCAGTTGCTCGCCGATGCGGTCACGATGTTCGGCGGCGATGGGCCAGGCGCGCACGCGCTCGCTCGTCACCGCCATAACCTCTTTCATCGATGCGTGCGTCTCGTAGCTGATGGAAGCCGTCACCAGCGCGAGTTTGGCAGGCTGGCGCTGGAAGCGCTCGGCCAGCCGGACCAGTCGCGGGCGGGCGGCGTCGAGTTCGGAACGGGAGCGTTCCACAGAGGGATGACGGAGTAGCTCGCTACGCAGCATTTCATAGAGGCCCTCGATCTCCGGACCAAGCCAGCCCTTGATCAGTGGTACGAACACGTCGTAGCCGGGCATCGGCTCGATCAATCGACGGCCACCTTCGCCCAACAGCTCGCGGCTGAGCTCTTCGCCGCGACCCTGCTCGATTAACCGCAGGATCGAATGATAGCGGAGGTAATAGATGTCCAGTGCGGCGCCGACCAGCTCGCCGAAATGGTCGTAGCGAAAGGCGTTGCCGAAGCGTTGCACGAATGGTGCGACGTGCCTGCCGACATTGTCCACCGTGACAGTACCGCTGTTGACGAGCCGCTTGAATTCGGCGTCGTCGAGAAGCTGGACAAGCCCGCAGTGGCGCGCGTTCTGGGTAACGTCGCGATGGCGCTGGGGGTCGTCCATGGCAGACAGCGTCCAGCAGAGCGCCTCGAAAAACGCCTGCCGAAACGCGTCGTGCTTCAGGTGCTTGCGATAGCGCTCGACGAGGAACTCGCTGTGACGAAAGTTGCTGTTGCCGATGACGTGCGGGTAATCGAGCTTCTCATCGAGCCCGGGCCACTGGGCGGGCGTCAAACGTCCGGTGAAGCGGCGCACCACGTATTCCAGCGCGTGCAGCGCCAGCGGTTCGGTCGTGGTGCTGGTGCCATCCATATCGATGGTGAACGCCACGATCCGTTCGAGCGGCGGCCGGACGCGCGGGGCCAACGGGTACAAGGCATTGGGCGAGAAGACGTAATCCAGATTGCGGACGCAGGCGAACTCCGTCGCGCCGAGCTGCTTGGCGAGTTGCCGCAGTTGGGCGGCCGCACCTTCGAGATCAAGATATCGGGCGAGTTTGTCCATGGATTTGTTGCGTTTCCCCTGAGAAACCTCTTCACCGGCTGTTTCCTGTGGCGTCGGACGTCCCGCTCCGACGTCTTCCTGGCGCCGCCGGCCTCGGAGGCCCGGCGCTACAGTTTTTCAACGGACTGCCGGCGTTTCGTGTGCATTTAACGCGGCGGACTTCGGGATTTCAACTGGGCCGACCGGCATTGTTGGTGTATTCAGCGCCCCTCAGGTAGCATTGTGGCGGGGACGGTGCATGATTCGCTCCTGAAGACAAGGAAGCCGTGGAGTGTTATCCGCACGCTGGAAGCTGTTGTTTACGCTGCTCGTGCTCGTGCCGGTCGGCTGCGGCTTCGGTGTGTACGATAGTTTCGCACCGCTGACGCCACTGGACAATTGGGGCGTGGTCGAGCCGGGCCGCCTCTACCGCTCGGCACAGCTCGACGCCGAAACGCTGGCATTGCTGATCGACGTTTTCGACATCCGGACCGTCGTCAATTTGCGGGGGGAGAACGCCTCCGAACCGTGGTACGACAATGAGGCGGCCGTGCTTGACGCCAAGGGCGTCGCGCTCGTTGACGTACGGATGAGCGCGTCCGCGCTGCCGGCGCGCGAGGAATTGCTCAAGCTCTACGACACATTCTTGACGGCTGAAGAGCCGATCCTGATCCACTGTCGGGGCGGGGCCGATCGGACGGGCGCCGCGGCCGCGATCTGGCGGATGGTCGTGCTCGGCGACGAGCGTGAAGAGGCTGCCGAGGAACTCTGCATTTGCTATGGGCACTTCGAGGCCTTCACGCCGGCGATGGACGAGCTGGTCCGCATCTTCCAGCCCAACCGCACGTGGATTGAAGAGGAATATCCCGGGCCGTAGCTGGCCGAGAAAGGGAGAAAAAGGGAACATTCTCATGTTAAGGCATGCGCGCGAGCCGCTTCAGAGAACAAGTCTGAAATGAGAATGTCCCCTTTGTCTCCGTTTATGCGATCCCTCGCGCGCGGTACGCTGCGGCAAGGGATCTTCCCGCATCCCGCTTTCCCGCCAACGTCGGAGCGAACAGGACATGGCGAAATGCAGACCGGTCATGCGTCGTGGAAATGTAGCGGCCGGGCCCCGTACCGGCCGAGGTCACCGGCTGACAGCCGGTGCCACGAGCACTGCGCCGGCCGCTGCTGTCACACGTCGGCAGTTCCTCAAGACAGCGGCGGCCACGTCCGCAGCGATCGCGGTGCCGTACTTTGTCCCCGCCCGGGCACTGGGCGAGGCCGGCCGGCTGGCGCCCAGCGAGCGGATCACGATGGGGTTCATCGGGGTCGGCAACATGGGCGGCAGCCACCTGGGCAACTTCCTCGGCAACGAAGGCGTGCAGATTGTCGCCGTCTGTGACGTTGACGCCAAGAAACGCGCCGACGCGCGGCGGCGTGTCAAAGAACACTACGCCGCCGAGCGCGAGGCCGGCACGTTCAGCGGCTGCGACGAGTACAACGAGTTCGAGGAGCTGCTCGCCCGCGACGACATTGACGCCGTGCTGATCGCCGTCCCCGACCACTGGCACGCGATCATCGCAATCGCGGCGTGCCGGGCGGGCAAAGATGTGTATTGCGAGAAGCCGCTCTCGTTGACAATCCGTGAAGCCCAGGAGATGGTCAAGGCGGCCGGCCGATATGGCACGGTCTTTCAGACCGGCAGCCAGCAGCGCTCCAGCAGCAATTTCCGCTATGCCTGCGAGCTGGTCCGTAGCGGGCGGATCGGGAAGTTATTGAAGGTGAACGTCGGTATCGGCGCCCCGTCCACTGAGAAATACTTCCCCGAGGAGCCCGTCCGCGAAGGGCTGGACTGGGACCGCTGGCTCGGCCCCGCTCCCTGGGCGCCCTACAACTCTGAGCGGTGCAGCGGCAGCTACAGCGGCGGCTGGCGGCTGGTCCGCGATTACTCCGGCGGCATGACCACCGACTGGGGCGCTCACCACTTCGACATCGCCCAGTGGGGCATGGGCATGGACGGTAGCGGCCCGGTCGAGATTCATCCGCCGCCGGAACGGTACGGAGAGGGGCTGAAGTTCGTTTACGCGAATGGGGTGACGATGGAACGCGGTGGCGCGAACGGCATCCTTTTCACCGGCGCCGACGGGAAGGTCGAGGTCAACCGCGGTCACTTCAAGACCTGGCCAGAAGAGATCGGCAAAGAGCCGATCGGCCCGAACGATGTCCACTTGTACGAAAGCCCCGGTCACGCCGTCGACTGGCTGAACTGCATCCGCACCCGCCGGCGGCCGATCTGCGACGTCGCCATCGGTGCCGGTTCGGTCACCGTGTGCCATCTCGGCAACATCGCCTACTGGCTGGAAAGGCCGATCAAGTGGGATCCGGACAAACAGGAGATCATCGGCGACGGAGCGGCCAGTCGCTGGCTCGATCGCCCGAAACGCGCGCCGTGGCGGCTGCATTTGTAGGGTTCGGCGTTCAGGGTTCAGCTTTGGGTAATCCGGTCGTTGAGAGCGAACAAAATGCTGTGCAACTTTACACGCAAGCGTGACACGCAATCAGAGCCCGCAGCGCAAGCGAGGGAATGCCGTCGGCGGTCATGTGGTCCGCCGACGCGCGTCCCTTGCCTGTGCATCGGGTTCGGGCTGGTGCTTTTGGCTGCAGTCCTGGGCTGTGCGCCGAGGACTCAGGAAAGCCGTCCGCGGCCCAGGCCGAGCAGCGAGACAATAGAGATTCCCGCGGACAGTACCCGCCTCCTAATTCACCTATTTGTTCGTGCGATGGCGTCAGAAGACACCAGCGTCCGCCAGAATGCGCAACAGAAGTTCGAGGGTTTTTGTCTGCATGCCGCGCGGCCTGGCGCCGAGGCCGAGCGCGTCGAGCTGTGCCAGGCAATCGTCAGGTGGCTTTGGCCGGACACGCCGAAGCCCGCCCGCGTCTGGATGCTGCGCCAGCTTGCGCACATCGGCGGCGAAGAATCCG
>JBHHZX010000219.1:0-6907 GCA_046758265.1 Phycisphaerae bacterium | reverse complement strand
CGGGACCGCCCGGGCCCTGCTCGAAGCGGTTTGCACCGCCCGTGGACAGGACCCGCTTGAGGCCGCCACCTACGGCCGTTACGGCCAGTGCGGCCCGCGTCAGCGGGGCGAGATCGGCATCCACGCCTTACGTCTCGGCAGCAATATCGGCGAACACGAAGTGCACTTCGGCGCCGGCGGCGAAACCCTGACGCTGCGGCACCGGGCCCAATCGCGCGACATCTTTGCGGCGGGCGCCCTGCGCGCCGCACGCTGGATCATCGGCCGCAAGCCGGGCCTCTACGACATGCGCGACGTGCTGACGGATTGAAGCTCAGCTCTCCGAGCAGCCACGATCGGGCGGCGCGATCAGAGTGGCGCGCACGACCGCAAGGCCTCACTCGGCGACAGCCAAAGGCAGGAGCCGTCACGTGTAGGCGGGGCGTCGATCGGCTGCGGCCCGCGACGAATTCGCACGACCAGCCCCCTGCCGCCCAAGAACGAGTACAATAGGCCGCGCAGTGAAGCCGCGGTGCGCGTCAGAGGGCAGCATTCGATGCAGGGTTTTGAAGCTTCAAAGTCGGGCGACGCAATCGACCAACGACCGAATCAACCAGAACGCAGCCGGGAGCAGCGACGGCGGGAGATCCTCGGCGCTGCGCAGACCTTGTTTGAGCAAAAGGGCTACGAGGCGACGACCATGGCGGAAATCGCCCAGGCTTCCTCTCTGGCGGTCGGCACGCTTTACAAGTTCTTCAAGGACAAGCGCGACCTGTATCAGACACTGGTTGCCGAGACGGTGCAGGACTTCGAGCGACACCTCACCGCCGCGCTCCGCGAACCTCCGGGCGACCCAGTGGCGCAGCTCAACCACTATATCGAGCTGGGTGCCGAGCTCTTCTTCAAGCACCTGCCGATCGTGCGGGTTTACTTCAGTGAGACCGGGGCCGCATTCCTGTTCGCCACGGCCGGATTGGAGGACGAAGCCTTCCTGAGCTATCGCCGAATCGTCGCGGCACTCGAGGACGCGTTTCGGCACGGCGTCGAGAAGCGGGTCTTCGTTGATCTCGACCCCGCGGTGCTGGCGATGGGGCTCGAGGGCGTGCACAACGCTTTCCTGACGGCGCTGGTACGAGATCCCAGCAGCTACACCCCGGAGCAAATCGCGACGTACACCAAGCAGATATTCTTCAACCCAGTGGTACGGAAGTAGGCGAGGACATATCTGGGCGTGGCGGACGCGCTAGGGGCTGCCGCGTACGCTGAGCCTCGGTCACGGACAGCGTACGGAGGCCGACGAGCCTTTGCGGGCGCGCCACATCACGCGCGGCCCGACGCTGCTTCGAAATATACCCATCTCACGGCCGAATTCGTTTGCGCTGGCCGGCCATTCTCATTCTTGGAGCGCCGACGCCGAATTGCCACTGCGGGTCGGCACCGCTGGCGGGCGGCTTGTGCCGCAGGACAAGCGGTCATACGATTTCGGCTGGCACGGTCTAGCCAACTCTACGGGAGGAAGAGATGTCGGAAAGGCCCTTTCGTTACCCCGTCTGGGTCCGCGGTGACCTCGACGGCTTCTTCGGCCTGATGGTCGACAACCTGGTCCAGGTCCTGACCATTATCCTCTTATGCACCACCGTCTGCGGATTGCCGCCGGAGCTGATCTTCACCCGCATGCTGCCCGGCGTGGCCATCAGCCTGCTGATCGGCAACCTGTTCTACGGGATCCAGGCGCATTATGTCGCGCGGCGGGACCGCAAGCCGGGCACGACCGCCCTGCCCTACGGCATCAACACACCGTCGGTATTCGCGTTCGCGTTGTTCGTGATGGGTCCCGTGTATCGCATGAACGAGGCCAGCCTTGGTCCGGAAGCGGCCGCCGATCTGGCCTGGAAGGCGGGCTTGCTGGCTTGTCTGGTCAGCGGCGTGATCGAGTTCCTCGGGGCGTTCTTCGCCCAGAAGCTCCGTCAAGTGACGCCGCGGGCCGCGCTGCTCGGCGTGCTCGCCGGGGTCGGCATCGCCCTCATCGCGTCCGACTTTGCATTCCGCATTTACACGAAGCCGATGGTCGGCCTGCTGCCCTTGGGAATCCTCCTGTTGGCGTATTTCGGGCGGTTCCGCTTTCCATTCGGACTGCCGGGCGGGTTACTGGTGGTCGTGTTCGGGACCCTCCTCGCGTGGGGGATGTCCGCGCTGGGCATCGAACGGTTCGGTGGTGCCGACATGTCTGCCGAACGCTTGCGCGACGCGCTTGAGCAGGTCCGCTGGATCCAGCCGATTTTCTGCGGCAACGAGATCCTCTCCGTGCTCTCGAACCCTACTGTACTCATACCATTCCTCACCGTGTCGATCCCGATGGGGTTGCTCAACGCCCTCGGCTCGCTGCAAAACATTGAGTCGGCCGAGGCGGCCGGCGATAAGTACGCCACGGCCCCCTCGCTGGCGGTGAACGGCATCGGCACGATTGCTGCCGGCCTGTTCGGCTCGTGCTTCCCCACCACGATCTACATCGGGCACCCGGCGTGGAAGTCGATGGGCGCCAAGGCCGGCTATTCGATTCTCAATGGTCTGTTTTTCACGCTGCTCTTCGTCTTCGGCTGCGGCTTGTTCCTCAAGGAGCTGATCCCGATCGAGGCCGGTGCCGCCATCGTCATGTACATCGGCATCATCATCACCGCCCAGGCCTTTCAGGCGACGCCGCGCGCGCACGCCCCGGCCGTGGCGATTGCGCTGTTTCCTGCGCTGGCAGCCCTGCTTGCCCTCAAGTTCCAGGGACTAACGATCGACGCCGGTGCAACAATCACCCTTGCCGAGTTGGCCAGCAACCCAAGCCCCTCTGCGCAGATCCCCGAGCTCCCGGGCGTGCTGGCGGCATTCGGCGCGAACGCCGGCTGGCTGGTCTCCGCGCTGATCCTGACCGCGATGGCCGTTGCCTTCATCGAGAAGCGCTACAAAGTGGCGGCTATTTGGTCGGGAATCGCGACGGTGTTGACCTTGATCGGGCTGCTGCACTCTTATCGAATTGAGGGCAACGTCATCCGCGAGTTCTTCATCTGGCAGCCCAAACCGGCCGCCGCGGCAGAAGCTGAGCCGACGGCAACGGCCCCTACCGAGACCCAACCCGCGACCGCTGCACCGGCGGCTCCGGTCGGGACGCAACCGACGATCGCTGCGGCGCCCGCCGAACCGGCGACCTTCGCGTACCGCGCGTATCCGCTGGCGGTCGGCTACGCGCTGGTCACGCTGGTGTTCGCATTGGCGGCGGCAAGCGAAAGCAAGAAAAAACGTGCTAGGGCGCCTTTGGAACCGGAACAATCCGAACCGCCGACCGGTGCGCCGTCGTCGGACACAGACGAGTCGTCGCTGCCGCCGGGCGTGTCGGTCTAGCTGTCCGTTGAAAAAGGGGGGACTGGCTCCGCGCCGTCGGCCGAGACCCTCGGCAAATAAAGGTGCCTGGGAGGTGCCTGTCCCCTTTTTCAACGGCTGTCGGCCTGCGGTCGAATGCGGCCGGGGGATCTGCCTGCGAGTACCGCCAATCAGCGGCAGGCCGCTGCGAGACTCCTCGCTGCGCTCGGCATGACTCCGCAACAGTGCGAGCGAGTCCGTTCTCCGCCCCTTGAAACGGCGGGTACCCATTGCCTGCGGGCATCGTGCCTTTCGGTTGCACCGCGGCTCTCCGGACGCTGTAATGTCAGCACTGCACGCAGGGCTTGATCTGGGCCGGGCCCCGCGCCTTTTTTCTCCCGCCCCGATCCGGAGCTCTACGATGGATCTGAAGACCCGCATCGACATTGCCGCAGGGCGCGAGCCCGCCGACCTGGTTTTCAAGAACGGCCGGATTGTCAACGTCTTCTCGTGTGAGATTCACGAAGGAGACGTCGCCGTCGCCGGGGACCGCATCGTTGGCGTCGGGCAGTACGAGGGCAAAGAGACGGTAGACCTTGCCGGGCGGTACATCTGCCCCGGGTTCATCGACGGCCACGTGCACATCGAATCCTCGATGCTCAGCGTGCCGGAGTTTGCCAAGGTCGTCGTGACGCGCGGCACCACCGCCGTCGTCACCGACCCGCACGAGATCGCCAACGTAATGGGCGCCGAGGGCATCCGCTTCATGCTGGCCTCGAGCAAGTACTGTCCGATTCACGTCTACTTCACGGCCAGCGCGAGCGTCCCCGCCTCGCAGTTTGAGAGCGCCGGCGGCGAACTTCGAGCGCTCGACCTCCGGCCGTTTCTCAGTGACCGCTGGGTGCTCGGCCTGGCGGAGGTGATGAACTATCACGGCGTGGTGGCGGGCGACCCGGAATGCCTCGACAAGCTCCGCCTGACCGACAACCAGCCCATCGACGGCCACGCCCCGGGGCTCAGCGGGCACGAACTCTGCGCCTACGTCGCCGCCGGCATCGACACCGAGCACGAGTGCACCACGCTTGATGAGGCCCGCGAGAAGCTGCGTCTGGGGCTGAACATCATGATTCGTGAGGGCAGCCAGGCGCGCGACCTTGACGCGTTGCTGCCACTCGTGCGGCCGGATACGCTCGATCGCTTCATGTTCGTCACGGACGACAAGCACGTGGACGATCTGCTGGCCGATGGGCACATCGACCACATGATTCGCCGGGCGGTCGCGGCGGGCATGAACCCCATCCATGCCATCAAGCTCGTGACGCTCAACCCCGCGCGGCACTTCGGGCTCAACGAACTCGGCGCGGTGGCGCCCGACCACCTTGCCTCGCTCGTGATCCTGGATGATCTGGAGCAGTGCCGCGCACGCCGGGTCTACTGTGCCGGCCGGCTCGTGGCCGCCGACGGCGAGGCGCTCGAGCTCGACGAAATGGTGCGTAAGCCGAAGATGCTCCGCGGCAGCATCAACGTGCACTGGATGGAGCCCGAGCATTTCGCGATCGCCGCGCCGCACGAGGGCGAATTCGACGTGCACGTGATCGAAATCATGGACGACCGGATCGACTCCCGCCGCTCGATCGAACGAATCAGGGCCGACGGAGGACAGTTTCACGCCGACCCCAAGCGCGACTTGTGCAAGCTCGCCGTCATCGAGCGTCACCAAGCCAGCGGCAACGTCGGGCTGGGGTTCGTGCGTGGCTTCGGTTTTTCAACCGGCGCCATTGCATCGAGTGTCGGCCACGACTCGCACAACCTGGTCGTCGCGGGAACCAACGACCACGACATGTACACCGCCGCGGTCCACATCGTCAAAATCCGCGGGGGGTTTTGCGTGGTGAAAAACGGCAAGGTCCTGGCGGACGTGACTCTCCCGATCGCCGGCTTGATGAGCACGGTCGATGCCCGCACGCTCAGCGCGCAATTGCGCACGCTCCGCGCAGCGGCCCAGGCCCTCGACGGCAAGCTCCGCCGCCCGTTCATGGCGCTCTCGTTCCTCAGCCTCTCGGTGATCGGCGAGTTGAAGCTCACTGACCGAGGCCTGGTTGACGTGCGCAAATACGAGTTGATCGACCTGGTGGCGTCGGAATAACCTCGCTCGGACACCGCGCCGCGGGTCCGGGCTGTGGATCTCCGGCCAACGGCCGAGCCTGGCGACTCATTATCGGCACGGCCAACGGCCGCCCTTAGAAGCTATCCGACAACCCCTGTGGGACCGGTTTTCAACCGGTCAGGAGACAGGTTAGAAACCTGTCCCACAGTTGTGGGATAGGCGCTTGGTGTGCGTTGACTTTACACGCTCGGAAGGCTAGCATTGAGATCATGAATCGGCATCAGCTCGTCAACTATTGGTATTGGTGGTACTGCGGCTAGGCCGCCGGAGGCTGGTGTCTACGATCAGACTGAACTAAAGGAATGTAGTGAGCCGGCCCCCGAATCAGAACCCGGGGGCCTTTTTTAGTGCCGCTCACGGCGCCGCCCATGGAGCACGGTGATGACTGTGCAGGAAGCGATCCGACACGTGGTCGAAGGCCGCAGCCTCAACGAGGACCAGGCGGCGGGGGTGGCGCGGGAGATCATGGCGGGTAATGCGACACCCGCTCAAATCGCTGCCCTGCTGGTCGGTTTGCGCATTAAGGGCGAGAGCGTCGAAGAAATCACGGGCTTCGTCCGAGCCATGCGCCAGGGGGCCACACCGTCCCCCGCCCACTCGGACATGCTCGTTGACACCTGCGGCACCGGCGGCGACGGCGCCGGAACGTTCAACATCTCGACCGTGAGCGCGTTCGTGGCCGCGGGCGCCGGCTGCAAAATCGCCAAGCACGGCAACCGCTCCGTCTCCAGTACTTGTGGCAGCGCCGACGTTCTGCAAGCCCTCGGCGTAAACGTCGAAATGGCTCCCGAACACTCAGCCCGCTGCATCGAGGAGATCGGCTTCGGCTTCCTGTTCGCGCCCCAGTATCACCCCGGGGCGCGCCACGCCGCCGCTGCCCGGCGCGAGATCGGCGTTCGCACCATCTTTAACCTGCTCGGGCCGCTGCTGAATCCGGCCGGCGCGCGGCGGCAGCTCCTCGGCGTGTACGACCCCAAGCTGACCGAGCCGATCGCACGTGTCCTGCAACGCCTCGGCTGCACACATTGCCTCGTCGTGCACGGCGAAGACGGTCTCGACGAAATCACGCTGGCCGGAAAAACGCTGGTTGCCGAACTGAAGAGCGGTGCGATCCGTTCGTTCACCATCTCGCCGGAGGAGATGGGAGTGCAACGGGCCAAACTTGACACGCTGCGTGGCGGCGATCCGGAAAATAACGCCCGCATCGCCCGAAACGTCCTCAGCGGCCAGCCCGGCCCGGCGCGCAGCGTCGTGCTGCTCAACGCCGGCGCGTCGATCTATGTCGGCGGAAAAGCCGCTTCGATTGCCGAGGGCGTCCAGCGGGCGGCCGAATCGATCGATACCGGCCGGGCGCGAGCCACGCTCGACGCGCTGATCGCGTGCGGCAAAGGATAGCTACGCCCAGCAAAACCCTGG